>CAWUKP010000378.1:0-2395 GCA_963922975.1 uncultured Spongiivirga sp.
CCACATTGTGGAGTAAATCGCACAGCTAAATCCTCACAATCATTTAAAACCAATGTCTGATTGTTGTTATAAACCGCCAAGGATTCTATTTTGTAGATGATGACCCTTGTGAAATTGATATCTGGAAACAAAAAACTAGCTCCTCCTGTGCTACAATAATTCAAGTTCCCCCACCAATAATCAGGAGAACCGTTGAAACAAGTCGGGTCTTGACCTCCACCGCCATTGGAATACTTACGAAGTGTAAGCCAATCACCTGAAACGATTTCATCAATAGCAATGGTAGCACCGTTTGATTGATCGTTAGACTTCCAAAGAATGAGATGGGCTGGCGAACCAAGCACGGAATTGTTGGTCACTTCCTCAGTAAGGTAAATACCGTAGGAATCTCTGGAACATTGTCCATTGGTTACACCATCCAACTGTACTTTAAAGTTGAACTGTGCTTGGACCATAAAACCCACAAAGAGAAATGCTATGAACCAACATTTTTTCATTTAGTACTTCACTTTTACCTTTTTCATTTTTGAAGCTCTCCCGTCTTTATACACGGCTTTGATACCGTATTCGTAGGCCGTATTAATAGTTAAATTAAAATCTGTCAACCTTCTAATATCTTGAGGAACCACTCGCATCAAGCGCATTTTCTCACCTTCTTTCGCTTTGTATACTTCAAATTCGGCTACGCCTTCTTCCTTGAAACGCCATGCAAGTTGTACTGCGCCATTTGCTTGATCTGCACGAGCATTAAAGCCGCGAATGTCTTCTTGATTCGATTTTTTAGGCACCATAATCGAGATAGAAGGTGCTGGAGGTGATTCTAGCTCGCTATCATCTACCGCCAAAACGGTATAACTGTATAAATTACCAGGCTCAAGGTCTTCATCTGCATAGCGATTGGCCTCCTTGTTACCGTCGTAAATCAATTGCCAGTCGCCTTCATTGTTCTTCTTTCGGTACACTACCTGCCGCTCCACATCGGCACTAGAGCTGGGCGTCCATACCAAATTAATCTTCCCGTCGTTGAAGGCATAGCTCTTAATGACTGGTGAAGTTGGGGGAATGTTGTCTGGCTTTTTCACTAACAATCGTTCGGAAGGTTGGGAGGCATTGTAGCGTAGGTCTACCGCCACTACTTCGTAGTATACCTCTTCAATCATATTCTTCACCGATACCTTGTCTTGAAAAGACGCCCCCACAACAGGTGTAGAGGTGATTTGACTCAATTCTTCTTTGGCCTTGCTTCCTCTAAAAATTCTATAGCCTAACAAATCTATATCCTTATTGGGTTGCCAGCTTAGCGTCACATTACCCAGACTATCTATTTCTCCTTTCAAACCAACGGGCACGGCTGGTGGAATTGAATCTGGTGGTTGTACCAACATCGGAAACGAGGTACGCTTATTGTTCTGTTTGCCCACGGCCGTGATGGTGAAATAGTTGGAAGGGCGTAATCCCTTGTGGGTGATGGTACGACTGCTTGGAGGAATGTTTCTAACCAGTACTTCTTCGGTGGTTCCTTCGCCATTGGAGCGATTTAGCTCGAAGCCTTTGATTTCAGCGTTGCCTTCTTCGGGAAACTCCCACGTAAGTTTCACAGTGTTGTCATTTACAATGTTCTTGACCGTAAGGTGCGGAACGTATTTTAGTATTTTCTTCCCTTCCCCGGAAACAATTTCAGAGTACGGCCCCCGTTCGCCAAAGGTGGTAATCCCCTGGATACGATATTGATATTGCTTGTTGTTGGTGATGCTGTCTACATAAAAGATACGTCCTGTTCGTTCGTCTTGATTCCCTTGGTTTAAAATACTGTAGGGTTCATTGCTCACGCGACGGAAATTACCATTGGCTTCAGCGCGTTCGATATAATAACTTCCATAGGTGTCACTCAATAACTTGAAATTCCAACTCAACATGGTACTACCATCGTTAAAGAGCCCCGCAAAATCAAGAGGTTGTGGTAGTGGTTCAAAATCGATCACACCAATGTAAACACCTCCGTAGTTGATGTCGTTCTTTTCTTTGGGAACATTCGAAATGACGCGGTACAAATACTTTTCGTTGGGTTTGATGTCTCGGTCTACATAACCCAAGGCTGCTTTTTGTGCAATTTCAAAATCTTGATCTGCAGAAAAGAGTGCAAAAGTGTACCGCTGCTGAAGGTCTTCAGAAAGTGCTACGAGCGCCTCAATTTTACTACCCCCAGAAACCTGAAATTCTTCACCGTACAAGGCTTGCGCTATGACCGCTGCATAATCATTGCTTTGAATCAGGTCGGTCCAACTGTCTAATGGGTCTGGCACCAAGGTGGTGGGCGTCAACAATTTCATTTCAGGTTGGGGCAAGGTCTTGCCATCACGACTTACCGTATACCGCTCCAAGATATAGCCATGCT
>CAWUKP010000379.1:0-2391 GCA_963922975.1 uncultured Spongiivirga sp.
CTAGTACCTGATATCCGTCTTGCGCATAGAGTTTGACCAATTCGAGACCGATGCCCCTACTAGTGCCTGTGATAATGACATTCTTCATTTGTTATATATAATTTCTTTTTCGGTGGTGGAAGCCATGCGATCCAAGATTATGATCATATCATTGATCACTCTAGACATATGCGGATAGTCCATTTTGTCGGCTTCATCATCCACATGGTGGTAGTACTGATAATTGTCAAAGTCAAAGGTACAAACGGTTTGCGAAGGCACTTTAAAACTCTTGTGGAAGGGATAATTATCCGAGCGTTGGAATAAATTATTCATAGCGGCTGTGGGCAAATACCCAATAATCTCTTTCCCCGCATATACGTTCATGCGTTCTGCCATATTGGAGCGTTTATATCCTGTGATATACATAGGAAACTCGCGCCGCATCGGTACGCCGATCATTTCGAAATTCACCATGCTATACAGATTCAATGAATCGGCTTTGAGGCGTTCGGCAAGGTGTTTTGATCCAAGTAAACCGCGTTCTTCAGCCGAAAATAAGGCAAAAAGTAAGCTGCGTTTGTGTTGTTTGTTTTTCCCAAAATAGCGCGCAAGCTCCAATACCGCAGTAGTACCCGAAGCATTGTCATTCGCTCCGTTTGCAATGGCATCACCGTTGACACGATCTGCAAAACCGATATGATCGTAATGAGCGCCGATGATGATGAATTCACTTTTGAGTTGAGGATCGCTTCCTTCCAAAAATCCTACCACATTATAGGTTGGTTTTTTGAAGTTGCTTAGCGTATCGCGGAAACTTTCAAAATACGGAGACAAGCCGTATTTCTGAAATTCTTCTTGAATATATGCAGCGGCCATTTCGAGGCCCTCCGTTCCTGTATCTCTTCCTTTCAAGGCATCGGAAGCCAAGAAGTTCATATGGGCTCCTACAGCAACCGAATCGGTAAAGCTGATTGTTTTAGGCGTATAAGTTATGCTCTCACTAGGCTCTATTTTTTTTTTGGTTTTCCTTAGGTAGTTTTCTGGCCTTGTGGCGCATGCATACACCAGTAGAAGGGAAAGTAAGAGGGTAACAAGTCGCTTCATGGAAATTGATTTACACGAAGATAAAAAATCCCGCCCGAAGGCAGGATTGTATATGCTTAACAGAACATTTCTCTAGGCCAACATGGTAACTGGGTTCTCCAGATAAGCTTTAAGCGTTTGGAGGAACTGATCGCCCGTCGCGCCATCTACTGTTCGATGGTCGCAGGCCAGCGTTACTTTCATGGTATGCCCAACTACGATCTGCCCCTCTCTAACTACAGGCTTCTCTACAATGGTTCCCACAGAGAGAATTGCAGAGTTGGGTTGATTGATGATCGAGGTAAATTCGACGATACCAAACATGCCCAAATTGGAGACCGTAAAGGTACTTCCTGACATTTCATCTGGAGTTATCTTTTTGTTTCGAGCTTTGCCCGCCAAATCTTTCACCTGAGCACCAATTTGCGTCAAGGTCATTTGATCGGTAAAGCGAAGTACTGGAACCACCAATCCTTCATCGACTGCAACTGCCACGCCAACATGAACATGGTGATTGTAGGTCGTGGTATCACCGTTCCATGACGTATTTACTTGTGGATGCTTTTTCAGTGCCATAGCACAAGCCTTGACCACCATATCGTTAAAAGAAACTTTGGTATCTGGCAAACTATTGATCTGTTTGCGAGACGCCATCGCATGATCCATATCAACCTCAATGGTGAGGTAATAGTGTGGTGCTGTAAATTTCGATTCACCTAAACGCTTCGCAATGGTCTTGCGCATTTGCGAATTCTTCACTTCCTCGCTGCTCTCTTCTCCTGCAGGCACAAAAGGTGCCACATAACCTGCGGCTGGAGCCTCGGTGGTTATCTTAGTCTCTTGTGGCGCTGCAGTAGTGGTTTGTGCACTTTGGGCCGCTGGTTGGTAATTCTCAACGTCGCGCTTTACAATACGGCCATTTTCACCAGAACCCTTGATTTGAGAAAGGTCATAACCCTTTTCGGTAGCCATTTTTTTGGCTAATGGGGAAGCAAAAATACGTCCGCCACTTTCACTTGTGGTTTGTACCTCTTTCGGCGCTTGATCGGGCGTGGATGCTTGGGCCTTAGCGGGTGCTTCTTCCTTTTTATCAGAACCAGCAGCCTGAGAGGCGCCTCCTTTCGCAGCGGCTAGTACGGCATTTACGTCTGTACCGTCAGGCCCAATAATAGCCAACACACTATCTACTGGAGCCGATTCTCCTTCATTGATTCCGATATGTAATAATTTTCCGGAGTAGAACGATTCAAACTCCATAGTGGCCTTATCGGTTTCGATCTCAGCGAGGATATCACCTTCTTCTACATCGTCACCTACTTTTTTGAT
>CAWUKP010000380.1:0-2372 GCA_963922975.1 uncultured Spongiivirga sp.
AATTGGCCATGTCTCAAGATGTGCTTGAAAATCTCAAGGAAACCAATTTAGTGGAAGTGTCTAAGCAAGTATATCCTTATAATGTTCAAGGTGAAGCGGGCCTGAATGCCTATGCAGCCATCGAATATGACTTTACCACCAGCACACTACATGGTACCTTCGATCTCTATGTTGATGTTGTGGGTGGACTCTTCAGAGGAAGGGCCTCTGGAAATCGCGCAGGCTGGGCCGTTTGGCATTTTGCACCAGACAAATGGTACATTCATATGGGAACCCCCACCGATCGTTTGGGTCTCAAATTTGGGATTGGCTCTTTCAGCCTAGAAACAGGTGGCTACTTTATGATTGGGGATGAAATACCAGGAAGTCCGCCGCCACCGGCAATTGTTGCAGACATCTTAGGTGTTGAGGCAGATGTGCTCAATTATATGCGCGATGAGAATGCGCTCGGCAACGGTCGTGGGTTCGCTTTTGGTATGGACTTTAGTGTCGATACAGGCGATCTGACCTTCCTCGTTTTCTATGCCCGTTTCCAAGCTGGGGTAGGGTATGATATTATGGTGAAAGACTATGGTGAAGCCGAATGTGCAGGAAGTGGTCAAGTGGGTATTGATGGTTGGTATGCCAATGGTCAAGCCTATGCGTATCTCCAAGGAGAGTTAGGGATCAAAGTAAAACTACTATTCATCCGAAAGAAAATTACCATCATACGGGCAGGAGCAGCCATCTTAATGCAGGCCAAATTGCCAAATCCGGTCTGGTTTAGAGGCTATGTAGGCGGACACTTCAGTGTGTTGGGTGGTTTGATTAAAGGTCGCTTTAGATTTAAGATAGAACTAGGTGAACAGTGTGAGTTTGTGAACGGAGCACCACTAGACGGACTCAAAATCATAGCCGATATCAATCCTATTGAAGGTGCCAGTGCGGTAGATGTATTCACCCTGCCACAG
The DNA here is from genome assembly GCA_963922975.1 of uncultured Spongiivirga sp. Classification (GTDB taxonomy): domain Bacteria; phylum Bacteroidota; class Bacteroidia; order Flavobacteriales; family Flavobacteriaceae; genus JANQRC01. The sequence goes on from CAWUKP010000380.1 coordinate 951, forward strand.
GTGGGCTTCAATATGCGGGTGGGTCGCGAGTTTGAATTGGAGGATGATTATGGCAACGTTACCAAATACCGCATCAATCTTAAGAATTTTGACATTCTCAACGAAGGAACATCTATTCCTGGGCAGGTCTCCTGGAACGAGAATGGTGATTTGTTGACCTTCACCTCAGAAGATATTCTGCCGCCAACAACGGCCTTGCAGTTAAAAGTATCTGTGAATTTTGAGGAGAAAAAGAACGGCGTTTGGCAAGTGATCTACGACGACGGACAGGAAGCTGTGGAAGAGGAAATTCGAAACTTTACCACAGGCGTGGCACCAGACTATATTCCTATGAACAACATAGCCTATAGTTATCCAGTGGTGAACCAAAAGTACTTGCACAAAGACCAGCATAATCAAGCGTATGTGCAGTTGAAACAAGGTCAGGATTACCTTTTTGACGTAGAAGATGGTTGGTCGCAAAACGCCTATGTAAGCAGTGAACAACAAGGAACGCAGCAAAAAGCGATCGGTTATGATACGGGCGCGAACCGCGTCACTTTTGCCATGCCTTCACTGGCGAATCAAACGGCCTACACGCTTACGCTTATGACAGAACCACCTGGAGGTGATTTTAATGATAATGTGAGCGAAGACTACAGTCAGCAGGATCTTGGCGGCGAAAATGAAGTAGAAGTACGAGATGTTTCCTTAAGCGGCACTGCTTCTAGTGGCGAGGCTGTCGAGATGCTCTTGTACAACTTCAACACTAGTGAGTACGCCACGTTCAATCAAAAAGTAGTAGCAAAGGAGTTGATTCAACCGCTTGTTGAGATCATTTACTCAGATGTACATTCACTACAAACTAAGTCGTTGGAAACTGAGCCTTTTGAAATGCTAGAGCTCAAAGGAAACCAATACAGCGATTACCAACCTTTAATTGCAGTAGAGGCAACTTTAGACGATCCGTATTACCAAAATGAGATCTTCCCACTGATTTATGACGGCTATCCGCTTCGTACGGATTTCACCGTAGATCGAGATGTGACCCAACTAGGCGTTCCGCCGAAGAAAGGGGTTGAATTGCTTACTTGGTACGAAACTTACCTGGAAGGAAATCCGGATTACTACTTGTTGCGCGAACGCATGCCGTATCGCTACCATCTGGCGTACTTCTACAAGGAAGACTTTATCGATATCCAGTATAAAGTGGTTAACGCCTTCCTAAATGATCCAAGTCAGTACGAATCTGAGATCCAACAATACGATTATATCATCAATGGTATTTTCCCTTACATCAAACAAGGGAACTACAATACCAGCGTGAAATATGTATTGCCTGGTGGACAGGAAGATGGAAGTAGCACTTATGTATTTAATAAGCCTAATTAACGAATGAAAAGAATAGTTCTCATATGTATTGCGCTGATTTCTGGTCTGCTC
>CAWUKP010000381.1:0-2368 GCA_963922975.1 uncultured Spongiivirga sp.
GACGGTAAACTTTGGGTTTCCACGGAAGAAGGTCTTTTGGTGTCAACCTCACCTTACCAAACATTCAAGTATATCACCAAGCAATCTTTCTCAAACATTACGATATTAAACCAAAATGATCTGTTACTGAGTAGTGGCAAGGGATTGTGGATATTGAATACGGCAACTGAAGCATTGACCCAACTCGGTGAAGGTAGTTTTGGTTCTATCACAGCCTTGGATGCCTCGTCATTCTTATCTACCAAGGGTGAAAATGTGATTCGTTACACACTGGAACAAGGCAAACTGCTCCGCAAAGACGATTTTCCATTAGACATAGAAACGGCAAATACCACCTTATGGGGCTCAGCGAAAGTATTCTCCTCTTCACTGGGTATTTTCATTTCTTCTCAGGAAGGCATCTACCAATTGGACCCTTACAGTAAGCAATTGAAACCCTACGTTTACTTTCCTGATAATACTTTGGGGAACACCGTCTTGAGTTACTATGTTACGGAGAAGGGGAATCTTTGGATCGGCACCAAAAATGGTGTGTACACCATCAACCGAAGCGCCAAAACCTATCAGGAGGCCAATAATGGTTGGCAGGATATCAATGAGCTGCGCGTGCGAGAATTGCAGTTGGATGGTTCCAAGCTCTGGCTGGCTTCCGAAAATGGCTTAGAAGTACACGGACAGCAGAATACAGAGAAGGTGCTGGATGATAATATTACGGCCTTCAGTAAGACAGATACCAACGAAGTTTTTGCCGCGGGTAGAGGGTCGAACGGGGCCTCTTATTTATGGCATATTGATTTGACCATTGACAAAATGGAGGCCTACGAGTTAAGCGGCCTTGGAGCCAAGGGTGTCATATGGAAGGTTTTGCCAACGTCTGATCGGGTCTGGATTTGTGGTCAGTATATATTTGGATACTTCGATCGCAACACTAAAACGCTGCAGTTCATTCCACAAATTGGCCCTACTTCCTTACAATCACTGGTGGTTTTCGATATAGCAATTGAGGGCAATGTTCTTTGGTTAGCCACCTTGAATGGACTCGCTAAGGTTGAAAATCAAGATTTTGATCAGGCATTTTGGTATCAAAAAGATGCACAAACGGGACTGACCAATAGCATCATTGTGGACCTGCACCAAGATAGATCTGGAAGATTATGGTTGGCCACCGAGAGTGGGTTGCATCTTATGGAAGGCAGCGGAACGAAATTTAAACATTGGGGTAGAGAAGAGGGCTTGCTTGATACCAAGGTGCTTTCCCTAGCCTCAGATGCTAATGATAACATTTGGTTGGGTACCATTGCTGGGGGGCTTTTTAGATTTGACCCCACGCGCGAGACCTTTACCAACTTCAATCAGCGATTAGGATTGCCGTCGGATGAATTTCTGTTGAGTGCTAGTTATAGTCGTGGAAACCAGCTTTTTTTTGGAACGGAAGGAACTATGGTTGCTTTCGACGCTAGCAAACTCCGAATGCCACCTAAGGATTCACTCCAATTGTTTGTTGAAAACATGACCGTGGCAAAAGGCGCGGAAAGTCAGTCACTGCCGACACTCTCAGAAATAGCGTTAGACCTGCCCTATAATTATGGTAATCTCTCCATTGAAATGAACACCTCAAACTTCTACAATCCCGAGGAAACCGAATACGCCTACATGGTAACGGGCTTGTATGAATCTTGGGTTTCAACTGGAAATAACGCTACATTTTCTCTAGTCAATATTCCTCCAGGAAAGTACGAGGTGCGCTTAAAAGCGGAAAACCCATCCTTTCTTCCTGCAGAAAGGAGTTTTGATCTACAAATCCGCAGACCTTTTTATCAAAGTATTTGGGCGTGGCTTTTATACATTGCATTGACCATGGGAGTCATCTATGGGTATTGGCGCTACCGAAAGAATAAATTGCTAGTTGCCAACAGAGTTCTTCATTTGGAAGAGATCAATCGACTGAAGTCTAAGATGTATGCGGAGATTTCACATGAATTAAAAACGCCTTTAACCCTTATCAAAGGGCACACCTCAAGCTTGTCAAAAAAAGACGTATCCAAGGAGCAAGCCAAAGCATTGAACACCATTCAACAGAGTTCGAGTGATATGCTGAGTTTGGTGAATCAGATGTTGGATTTGGCCGCCATTGATGCAAAGAGTTTCAAAATGGAGCGCACCGCTTGTGATTTAGTCGCTTTACTACAACAAACCGTTTCTTTCTTTGAATCACAGGCCTCAAGCCAAGAGAAACAATTGTCCTTCTCCTCTTCTGAAAAAGTTTTGGAGACCTTACTAGACGAGCGAAGCTTCAAAAAAGTACTTTACAATTTACTTTCCAATGCCATCAAGTTTACACCTGCCCAAGGAACTATTCGCGTAAGCC
>CAWUKP010000382.1:0-2364 GCA_963922975.1 uncultured Spongiivirga sp.
GTGCGAACAGAACACCTGTGATCGCTCCGGCCAAGTGACCTTCCCAAGAAATCCCCACTTTCACAGGAAAAATATACCAGACCATGCTTCCATAGAGAAACACCACCAACATGGATAAGGCAACCAAGCGGTAATTCCGCGACATAATTCCTTTGAAGAAAATAAAACTGGCCATCACATAAATCAACCCACTTGCCCCAATATGATTGCCTGTATCCGCAATGGTCCAGGTCAGAACGCCAGAAATGAGAATGCCGTAGCCGATCACCTTCCAACTGATGCTTCGGTAGAAATAAAACAAACAGGCAGATAGCACCATTAAGGGCAAAGTATTGTTCCAAAGGTGACCCACATCGCCGTGTAAAAATGGACTGAATAGTACTCCTGACAACCCCTCCAGTTTTCTAGGTCGAATTCCAAATTGCTTCCAGCCCAGTCCAAAATAGAGATTCATCCAGTAAGCGTACCAGATAAGCAACCCTAAAAGCATAGGGAAGCCCACTACGCCTAAGGGAATCTTTGGTCCGCTTGAATCTTTCGCCTTCATGATTTCTTTTAGTACAAATACATTGCCACGCTCCTGCCGCATGTCCTTTTGGCAGTTCCTTTCTTTGCAGGCAAGATGGCCAAAAATTTCAATACATTTACGCTATGAACGCACCTTTAGCAGAACGCATACGACCGAAATCCCTTGACGACTACATTAGTCAGGAGCATCTAGTGGGTCAGAAGGGCGCGTTAACGCAGCAGATCAAGAATGGAATTATCCCATCTATGATTTTTTGGGGGCCTCCGGGTACAGGAAAGACCACCTTGGCCAATATTATTGCTCAACATGCCGAACGGCCCTTCTACACCTTGAGTGCAATCAGTTCGGGAGTCAAAGACGTGCGTGAGGTTATTGAAAAGGCTAAGAAGAATGATGGCTTATTCACCACCAAGAACCCCATTTTGTTCATCGATGAGATTCATCGTTTTAGCAAATCGCAGCAAGATTCATTATTAGGCGCGGTAGAAAAAGGCTGGGTTACTTTGATAGGTGCCACCACAGAAAATCCAAGTTTTGAGGTCATTCCTGCACTTCTTTCTCGCTGCCAGGTATACACCTTGAATTCATTTGGAAAAGACGATCTTGAAAAACTATTGCAGCGGGCGCTGAAGCAGGATGAATTGCTTTCTAAGAAGAACATCAAACTGAAGGAAACCGAAGCGTTATTGCGTCTTTCAGGTGGTGATGGAAGAAAATTACTCAACATTTTTGAGTTGATTGTTCAAAGTGAGCCTTCCGAAGAAATCATAGTGACCAACGATATGGTCTTGCAAAAGGTGCAAAAGAACACGGTGCGTTATGACAAGACGGGAGAGCAGCATTATGATATTATTTCGGCCTTTATCAAATCGATCCGTGGAAGTGATCCCAACGCAGCTGTTTACTGGTTAGCCCGCATGATTGAGGGAGGAGAAGATGTAAAATTCATTGCACGACGCATGCTCATTTTAGCCTCTGAGGATATTGGCAACGCGAATCCGACCGCACTTGTAATTGCCAACAATACGTTTCAGGCTGTCACAACAATAGGCTACCCTGAAGCGCGTATTATTTTGAGTCAATGTGCTATCTATTTGGCAAGTTCGCCTAAGAGCAACGCATCTTACACGGCCATAAAAAAAGCACAACAGCTGGTCCGGCAAACTGGTGATCTTTCGGTACCACTAGCACTGCGAAATGCACCCACCAAACTGATGAAAGAATTGGGATACGGCGATACCTATCAATACGCGCACGATCATGAAGGCAATTTTATTCATCAGGAATACCTTCCAGAGGAGATCAAAGGAACAACCTTATTTGAACCAGGTAACAATCAGCGCGAGCAGGCATTACAAAAATTCCTGCACGATCGTTGGAAGGATAAGTACAAGTATTAGAATTTGATCTGCATGACCTTCTGCTGTGTGGTTCCATCTACTTCTTCAGATAAAATCCACTGACCCTGATCGTTTTTAAAGAGCACCGCTTGGCTACCCATAACGATGAAAACATCTTCTTTTCCTGAGTTCAACAAGCGCATCACCACTTTGGGTGTAGCATCGACCAATTGATAGCCATTGGCAATTTTCTGGGCATACAACAAGCCAAGGTCTTCTGCTTCCTCGGTACTAGAATCAACTTCTTTTTCCATCTTTACAGGCGGAGGATTTTCAACAACAGGATACTCTGAGGTTGCTGGAGATGCTACCTCCTCCTCTTCCACTTCTACGGGTGTTGAAAGTGGCTGCGATTCCTTTTTAACCGCTGGTGTGGGCGCCGTTTCTACTACTTTCCTTTCAGGTGTGCTGACCAAAGTCGGATCGAAAGCATAG
>CAWUKP010000383.1:0-2360 GCA_963922975.1 uncultured Spongiivirga sp.
AAAAGCCCCGTATCTTCCAACTGCCGATTCAATTCGTCACGAATCACGCCAGGCTCCACAACAACAGTTCGCGCTTGCGTATCAACATCTAGAATTTTCGTGAAATGCTTTGACGTATCAACCACAATGCCTTCGCCCACACATTGTCCTGCCAAGGAGGTGCCTGCGGTTCTTGGAATTAACGAGATTCTATGTTCATCAGCAAATGAAACAAGCGCTTGTAGGTCTTCAATATTCTTGGGAAACGCCACTGCCAGTGGTAGTTCACGGTATACCGAAGCATCGGTGGCGTAAATGGCTTTGGTGAGTGCATCGTACTGCAAATCACCTGCCAATTCTGCCGCTAATTTTTCAAATGGAAGCATGCGTAAATGTACTAATTCTGTGGTCTTATAAATTTCTTAATACGCTTGACTTGACAATGAAAGCTTTATATTTTCGTTTGCTTACTGTTCAATCAATAATCTATTTTTATGAAAAAGCTTGTATTACTCGTCTTTGTGCTAGGCGGAATTACTGCTTCGGCACAAGACATTGCAAAGAATGCCTTAGGTCTCCGTTTAGGAGATAGCGATGGTTTTGGGGCCGAAATTTCCTATCAACGCGGTTTGGGCGACAACAATCGACTAGAACTTGACCTTGGTTGGCGTAGTCGCGATGATTACGATGCCTTCAGACTGGCGGCGCTGTACCAATGGGTTTGGAACATCGATGGAGGTTTTAATTGGTATGCAGGTGCTGGTGGTGGTTTGGGTAGTTTTGATATCGATAACAACTCTCCTTTTGCGGATGAGGATGAATTCTTCATTTTCGCAGCCGGAGATATCGGAATTGAATACAATTTTGACATCCCGTTGTTGATTTCGCTCGATTTTCGACCAGAAATCACTTTAAATAGCGATGTGAATGACGACCTAGATTTGGATATTGCCTTGAGTTTGCGATATCAGTTCTAGTCAACAAAATCGATCTCATACAAAGGCGGCTAACTTCAAGGCCGCTTTTTTATTTCTTTAACGTGTCCATCTTGAACGAATGCTTAAATTTGCACGATTCAAATTGAAATGTACATGAAGCGATTATCGATTCTTTTATTGACCCTTATCAGTGTTGTCGCCTGTAAAAAGGAAGAACCTTCTTTTACGGTCTCCGCATTAACCGATGCTGAAGACGGTCTGCAAGTCTACTTGAAAAAAGCAGATGCCAACAATCAGCCTATTACTTTAGATTCTACCGTTATCGAGAACGGAAGATTTTCATTCACAGGTAATCAACCCCAAGCTGAGGCTCACTATATTTTTATTCAAGGAAAGCGTGGAAACATCGCTTTAATTCTTGAAAATGCCAACATTGAAGTAACGGCTTATCAAGACAGCCTGCAGTTTTCAAAGATTTCAGGTACCCAGCATAACAAGGACTATCAAGATTATGTGACAACCGTTCGAAGTATGAACGGAAAGATGATGGATATCAGTCGAAAGTTGTCGAAAGCGCGCAGTGAAAACGACAGTACACAAATGTTATTGGCGCGGGAAGCAATGAAAGGATTTCAAAAGGAATTGTCTGACTATCGAACCAATTTCGTGAAGGAACGTCCAAATTCTTATTATTCGACCATCCTTTTATGGCAGCTTTTCAAGTCGAAGTCTATTTCTGTGAAAGAAGCTAAAGAGCTTTTTGAAGGATTGAGCCCAGAGATGAAGGAAACACATCACTCAAAAATGTTGGCAGAAGATTTGGCCAATGCTGTTTCTACAGACATCGGTGATCTTGCGCCTGATTTTTCGGCAAAAACACCAGAGGAAGAGCTTTTGGCACTATCAGACGTAAAGGGAAAAGTTACTTTGATCGATTTTTGGGCGTCTTGGTGCGGGCCTTGTCGTGTAGAAAATCCAAAAGTGGTTGCTATGTACAATCGCCTACACGACAAAGGATTCAACATCATTGGTGTGTCGTTAGACCGCCAAAAGGAAAACTGGGTCAAAGCCATTGCAGACGATAAACTAACTTGGCCACAAGTATCCAATTTGGCGTTTTGGAATGATCCTATCGTGAAGAAGTACGGCGTACAAGCCGTACCGCATACGGTTTTGCTTGATGCAGAAGGACGAATTGTGGCTAAGAATCTTCGTGGTGAGGCTTTAGAAAGCAGAATTGAAGAGCTGCTGAATCTCTAATTTCCCTACTTTTCAAGTAGTTTTTTAGACGGACTAGTTGTTGCGAATGCTTTTCGGTTGTACGTAGTATCAAAGCGTGGGTCTGAGCGATACGGCATGCGAATTAACTGAGTAACTTCCAAGCTCAAGAAATCAAACTCTGAAACTACTTTTCCTGTGATGCGATAGATCCCTTTCCCTCGG
>CAWUKP010000384.1:0-2345 GCA_963922975.1 uncultured Spongiivirga sp.
AAGACTACTTGATACAACCCGAAGGTTTCAATATTCCCTATGATGCTGAGCGCGTGCATGGAATTTCAACCGAATTGGCGCAGGAGCAAGGAATTCCACTTCAAGAAGTGTTACAAAAATTTAATGAGGCTCTTGCCAAAAGTGAATTTGTAGTGGGTCAAAATGTAGACTTCGACCGCAATATCATGGGCGCCGAGTTCTATCGCGAAGGTGTAGACAACAGCTTACAAGAATTACCGGTCTTAGATACTTGTACCGAAGTGACGGCCGAGCTTTGTAAAATTCCTGGTGGAAGAGGGGGCAGGTTCAAGCTTCCTACATTAACGGAACTTCATCAGCACCTGTTTCAGCAAGCCTTTGAAGAAGCACACAACGCGACAGCCGACGTAGAGGCCACGACGCGCTGTTTTTTAGAATTGATTCGCCAGCGTGTATTCACAAAGGAAGAATTGGATGTTCCAGCTTCCTATTTTGAAGAATTTACCGAAGCCAATCCAGCACCGATACCGCTTATCGGACTCAAGCATATCAACCTAAAAGCGGCTTCCGAGAAAATTCGTCAACGTTTACAAAAGGAGGAAACAATTTCCAATGTTTCCGATGAAATCACTCAAGAGAACTTAGCTTCACTCGATGGGCTAGACTTTGTGCATCTGCACAATCACTCTCAGTTTTCAGTCTTGCAGTCTACTACCAGTATTGCAGATTTAGTGGCGATCGCAGCAGCACACGAAATGCCCGCCGTGGCATTGACCGATCACGCCAATATGATGGGGGCTTTTCACTTTGTGCAGGCCGTTCACAATCACAACAAGAAGGAAGGAGTTACGCCCATCAAACCGATTGTAGGTTGCGAATTCTTTGTTTGTGAAGATCACACCGATCGTTCGCGAAAAGACAATGGATATCAGATAGTACTGCTCGCCAAAAACAAGAATGGCTATCACAATCTGGCAAAGATGAGCTCTATTGCCTATGTCGATGGCTTCTACTATGTGCCGCGTATCGACAAGAAAATTATCGAGCAGTACAAGGAAGATATCATGGTGCTGACGGGGAATCTCTATGGCGAGGTTCCGAATAAACTTCTCAACATTGGCGAATCGCAAGCAGAGGAGGCGCTGCTCTGGTGGAAAGCGCAATTCGGCGAAGATTTGTATGTAGAAATCATGCGTCATGGTCAAGAAGACGAAGACCGTGTGAATACAAGCTTGGTGCAACTGGCCAAAAAACACGATGTTAAATTAGTAGCCACCAATAATACCTACTATTGTAACCAAGAAGACGCCAACGCTCACGATATTTTGCTCTGTGTGAAAGACGGCGAGAAACAAGCAACTCCAATCGGCCGCGGACGAGGATATCGTTACGGCCTCCCCAATCAAGAATACTATTTCAAGTCTTCGGAAGAAATGAAAAAGCTCTTCAGCGATCTTCCGGAAGCCATTGAAAATACGCAAGAGATCGTTGACAAGGTAGAAGCCTTTCAGCTGGCGCGTGATGTGCTCCTGCCTAAATTTGATATTCCAGAAGAATTTCAGCATACCGAGGATGAAGCGGATGGAGGAAAACGCGGGGAGAATGCGTATTTAAAACATATCACCTACGAAGGCGCTAAAGAACGTTACGGAGAAATCACAGACGCCATCAAAGAACGCCTCGATTTTGAGCTGAGTGTCATCGAGAATACGGGTTATCCTGGCTATTTCTTAATTGTGGAAGACTTCATTCGTGAAGCGAGAAATATGGGCGTATCCGTGGGTCCCGGTCGTGGTTCAGCCGCAGGCTCGGCAGTGGCTTACTGCTTAGGGATTACCAACATCGATCCGATAGCATACGATCTTCTTTTTGAGCGCTTTTTGAATCCAGATCGTGTGAGTATGCCCGATATAGACATCGACTTTGATGATGAGGGTCGTGGAAAGGTCATTGACTACGTGATCAATAAGTACGGTGCCAATCAAGTAGCGCAGATTGTTACTTATGGAACTATGGCTGCAAAGTCGTCCGTGCGAGATACAGCGCGTGTACTTGACTTGCCTTTAAATGATGCGGATCGTTTGGCGAAGTTAATTCCGAATATGAAGTTGGGGAAGCTTTTCAACCTTGATGAGAAAGGATTGAAGGAGAAACTCCGTGCTGATGAGCTACTCAAGGCCAATGAGCTAAAGAACCTCGCTGAAGGAACCGACCTAGAAGCGCAAACCATCAATCAAGCGCGTGTCATTGAGGGTTCTTTGCGCAACACTGGAATTCATGCCTGTGGGGTAATCATTACACCAGACGACATTACCAATTTTGTTCCTGTAGCTACAGCCAAAGATTCGGATATGTGTGTAACGCAA
>CAWUKP010000385.1:0-2342 GCA_963922975.1 uncultured Spongiivirga sp.
ATGATGCTTATGATTTCTCTCAGTTAAAAATGGCGATGGCGCATCAAAAGTTTTTATATAGTGAGGAGCCTAAGTAACGCGTTCGCAATAATTGTCAGTTTTTAGCTTCGTAGAGCTCGCCAGAGGCTCGGTTCTCTATTGCCTGAACTGCTGTACTTCGTTATTTAGCCTTTGGCAGAGCTCGGTGTGCCGTGAAACAAAGTTATCGTAATGGTATCGATAACCAAGTATGCTATAATAAAGATGGTGGTAGGCCCACCAAAGGCGCCTTTACAGGAGTAGCCTTTAAACCACCCTACGGTGCTTTTTCAGAGATGAAGAGGTACTGAGCGGTTAGGGAAAAGGTACTGAACTAAGTATCAGGTATAAATAGAAGAGATGAACGCAAGTGAACCAATGACGATGTGTCGAGAAGCGTAACCTGCTGTCAAAACTGAGGATTTACGAGCTATTCTTAGGACCAAGTTCAGAACGTGACCTGTATTAGTGTCTGAGCGGCAGCCGTCATAGAGTTGGCATGACTTCTATTTAGGCTTTATTATGGAACACGGGAAGGCCCAATAATGCATTAAGGGAAAGTACAAACGAGCGGCCCTCGTAAGGCGAATACTGAGTATTATAGGGTTGGCGGATGAACCTGTATTAGTGAAGAAGCTTCTGTAATGGAAGTGGAGCGAAGGGGTTCAGTTACATACTGTTAGTTTTTTTTTGACAACTTATCTAAATAAGGATGATTAAAAATGAAAAGACAAAATCACTACCGATTACCAAACGAATGGTAATGGAAGCATATTTACAAGTAAAAGCGAATCGTGGAATTGGGGGAGTGGACGGAGAAAGTCTGAAAACCTTTGAGGAAGATTTACCAAAGAAACTCTACAAAATCTGGAATCGCTTGAGTTCGGGTAGTTACTTTCCTCCGGCAGTATTGGAGGTAAAGATACCGAAGTCCAACGGGAGTCTACGCAGTTTGGGCATACCAACGATATCGGATCGCATTGCACAACAAGTGATCAAGAGCTATCTAGAGCCAAGGTTAGACAAGGTATTTCATGAACAATCCTATGGTTATCGTCCCAATCGGAGTGCTCATCAAGCACTGAGTGTAGCGCGTAGCAATGCACAACGGTATGAATGGTTGATCGACCTGGATATCTCGAATTTCTTTGGAGAGTTATCTCATGAATTACTAATGAAAGCCTTGGAGGTTCACGTGTCGGAGAAATGGGTAAAGATGTACATCCAACGATGGCTAGAAGCCCCCAAACAACTTGAGAATGGTACTTTGATCTTGCCAAATGGCAAAGGAACCCCTCAGGGTGGGGTGATCAGCCCTTTATTAGCCAATCTGTATCTACATTACAGTCTGGACAAATGGTTAGATTTACACTACAAAGTGCCCTTTGAACGCTACGCCGACGACGTGGTAATCCATTGTATAAGTGAATCAATGGCTCATCAATTGTTAGCATCGATCCGGTCAAGATTGCGGGACTGTGGTCTTCGTTTGAATGAAGCGAAGACTCAAATAGTCTGTTGTAGGAAAAATCGCAGGCAAGGAAACCAGGGTAAATATCCTATCACGTTTGATTTCTTAGGGTATCGTTTTCAACCGATGCGCTCGAAAGATAAGTATGGTCGGGTATTTCTAGGTTATGATTGTGCGATTAGTCCCAAGTCAATTCAACGGATCACTCAAAAATGGAAGCGAATGAAAATACATAGATGGGTAAAAGCTACGATAGAACTGATAGCGGGTGAATTAAACCCTATCTTACGTGGTATTATCCACTATTATGGGAAGTTTCGCAGAAAGAAACTCTCTATTGTATTTAAACGCCTCCATTATCGTATAGTCAAGTGGTTATTGAGGAAATATAAACGTCTTGGCAAGAGTGTAAATAAAGCATACAAAATGCTTCGTAGAATACGCAGACAACAACCTGATCTATTTTACCATTGGAAACTTAAATATAGCGTTATGTGATGATGTAACAAGAGCCGTGTGACGGGAGACTGTCACGCACGGTTCTGTGAGAGGTTTGGGGTGAAACTCCCCTTACCTACTCGACCTTTGGTCGGTTCCTCAAGAACAAATTATTGAATCATGATTTTAAGGAAACAGCATTGGACACAAGCCGAGAGGTTTGCGCTTTAGTGATAATCTCAGTAATTTATCCATTTCACTGGAAGGCTGTCTACTCATTGTCTATGTGCTGTAGGGTTTTTGTCTACGCTCGTTTTTTGCCTCGGACTATTGGTTGCGCTACCTTTACTTTTAGAAATTAAATGCGAACCATCATCCTTTATATCCCACATCATTATGCACAAGCAAGTAGAAC
>CAWUKP010000386.1:0-2341 GCA_963922975.1 uncultured Spongiivirga sp.
CAAGCGCGAAGATCGACTGTGGTATGCTGGTTTGATCATTATCGCTGCGAATGCAGGTGGTGCATGGTCGCCTATAGGAGATGTTACCACTACCATGCTTTGGATTGGAGATAAAGTGACCACAGGCAACCTTATCACTTATCTACTATTGCCATCACTGATCTGTATGTTAATCCCATCTTTTGTGGCGTCCTTCCTGCCCGCATTTAAGGGAGAATTGGATGTTCCAGAAAAAGAAGATGAGGAGAAGAAATCCAAGTTTGGCCCCACCATGTTATATCTCGGATTGGGAGCTATTATTTTTGTTCCGATCTTCAAGGTAGTAACCCATTTGCCTCCCTATGTTGGCATGATGCTGTCCTTGGGCGTTGTCGCTACGTTCGCAGAAATCTACAGCGGTACAAAATTCAGCATTTCTGAAGCAGGAGGAGGTACTCATGCAGAGGCTTCACATCACGGACCTGTGCATCATTCGCTGTCAAAAATCGAGATGCCTAGTATCTTGTTCTTCTTGGGAATTTTAATGGCGGTGGCCGCCTTAGAATCGCTCGGACAATTGTTCAACTTTGCGGATTACTTAAGAGACACCCTTCCATTTCTCGGAACCGAATTAGACGGCACTGCGGTTTCAGATGTGGTAGTCATATTCTTGGGTATTGGTTCGGCAGTGATCGACAATGTGCCATTGGTGGCGGCTAGTTTAGGAATGTTCTCTGAGCCTACTGACAATCCTTTGTGGCACTTCATTGCTTATGCAGCTGGAACAGGAGGTAGTATGCTGATCATTGGTTCAGCCGCAGGTGTAGTGGCCATGGGAATGGAGAAGATTGACTTCTTTTGGTATTTGAAAAAAATATCATGGTTAGCCTTCATCGGCTTTATTGCCGGAGCCATCGTGTTTGTCATTATGCGAGGCATTCTGTAATACTAGAATCCCAATTCTTTCGTTAACATTCTATAAAATTTCACCTATGCTATTATTTCAAGACGCAGCGCAAGATGCTGCTGAAGGAGCACTTACCGAAGAGAAAACCCTCTCTATTGTTGAATTGATTATGAATGGCGGTGTTGGTGGTCAAGTGATCATCGGCCTACTATTTCTTTTGTTGTTGGTAGCCGTATATATCTACTTTGAGCGTATTTTGGCGGTGAAGGCCGCTTCCAAGGTAGACGCGAACTTCATGAACGAGATTCGCGATCATGTTACCAATGGCAAAATTGACGCCGCAAAGGTATTGTGTGCCAAGGAAAATTCGCCAGTGTCAAGATTGATCGATAAAGGAATTTCACATATTGGAAAACCTTTGGAAGATATCAATACGGCCATCGAAAATGCTGGGAAGTTGGAGGTATACAAACTGGAGAAAAATATGAGTATAGTGGCCACCATTTCAGGGGTGGCGCCCATGATTGGTTTCCTTGGAACCGTAATCGGTATGATTCTTTCCATTTTTGAAATTTCAAATGCTGGTGGAAATGTAGACATGAAGTTATTGTCAAACGGACTGTATACAGCGATGACCACTACAGTTGGCGGTTTGATCGTGGGGATTATCGCCTACATCGCCTACAACCATATGGTGGTGCGTACCGATAAAGTGATTCACCAGATGGAGTCCAACTCAGTTGAGTTTCTCGATCTGTTAAACGAACCTGTTTAAGTCCGCTCGATGAATTTCGGAAGAAGAAATAAAGTACGGCCAGAATTTAATATGGCCTCGATGACCGATGTGGTCTTTCTCTTGCTTATATTCTTTATGATCGCTTCTACATTGGCGAAGTATATGGATACGGTCGACATCAACCTACCGAACGCTAGTGGAAAGAGTGAGAATCGAAAAACGGTCTCGGTGAGTATTACCAAGGATTTGGCATACTTTGTGGATGGTAGAAAGATACGAGAACGCAATTTGCAGCGAGAAATTACTGGAGCTGTTTCGGATATGGCGGAACCCACAGTTATTCTGCGCTCAGACAAGAGTGTTCCTGTGGAAAATGTGGTGAAAGTGATGGACATTGCCAATAAGAACCGTATCAAGGTGATTTTGGCCGTTAAACCCAAGTAATGGGCTACTTCAATACGAAATATAAGAGACAATCGGCAAGGATTACTTCCATTGTAGGAATCCTTATTTTACTCTTGTTATTCTTCACTGGTCTAAGCTATCTTGATCCGCCTATTGAATATGGCATGGAGGTGAATTTTGGAACTTCCAATGTGGGTAGTGGAAACAGGCAACCGTTGAAACCAGTTCGTTCAGAACCTACTCAAAAACCTCAAGAGCAACCTCAGAAGGTGCAGGAAGAAGTAGTGGAAGAGCAAGTCGAAGAGGCTCAACCT
>CAWUKP010000387.1:0-2339 GCA_963922975.1 uncultured Spongiivirga sp.
AGTTCTAAGACGTTTCTTCCGTATCTGAAGTCTGGGTCTCTTCTAAAACCCATTGAAATACGGTTTCTCCAATGCCATGCACTGGCTCGTAAAGAATGGAGTTTTCTATGGTTTCATCATCTACAAACGTCATCATGTTGTTAGTTCTATGGAAAAAGACTAAGACGGCGCCTAGAATGACGGCCATTTTCAACCCTCCAAACAATCCACCGAGAATTTTATTCAAACTTCCTAGCGCAGCAAAATCGGCCATTTTGGTCAATAGCTTTCCCAGCCATGAAACAATTAGGATAATGATAACGAAGGTAGCCGCAAACGCGGCAAGGTTCAAATACTTTTCGTCCCAGTCTACTCTGGCCGCCAGATAATCACCTACAATGTAGGAGAAATGGATGGCTCCATAGATGCCCGCAACTAAAGCCACCAAAGAGGCCACTTCCACAAAAAGTCCGTTTTTTACCCCGCGAATCAAGCCAAAGAGGATAACCGCGCCGAGTATGATGTCTATGAAGCTCATCTTTTTAAAGTTTCAGCAATATAAAAAACTTTGGCAAAGTGGAACTTTCTATCTTTGCCCCTATGGCTAGAGACGAGCAACTAAAAGAACGCTGGGAAGCTTTGGTAGCAAAGCTTTCCCAACAATTTGCCGAAGGCGATGTACTTGAATTAGACGCCATCATATACCTAGTAGGCGTACAGGAGCTGGGCCAACTTCATCGCAGTTTTAAGAAAGACGAGAAAGTCAACCTTATGCATATTGCCATTTGTCGACTGTTAGAACCCTACGGCTACTACGAATTCAATTTTGTAGATGAGGAAGGCTGGCCGCACTACACGGTAAAAGAAGTCTTGCCGCCCCTGAAGGCTGGAGAACAATCCCTTTTGATGAAAGAGGCTTTGGTGCAATACTTTATGGAGCGCGAATTAATAGATTAGTTTCCCTAAATTTGCCCTTCATTTTCAGGAAGATGTTAGAGAAGATCAAAGAACATATTGCCGAAGTTGAGAAGTTTGAGGCCAAGAGCTTACAAGCTGTCGAGGATTTCCGAATCAAGTATTTGGGTAAGAAGGGCTTGTTGAATGATTTCTTCGCTGAATTCAAAAATGTTCCTAACGAACAAAAAAAGGAATTCGGGCAGACCATTAATCAACTTAAGCAAGCGGCTACCGAAAAGGTAAATGCACTAAAAGAAGCCTTAGAGAATAGCAAGGATGTTGCTGGCAAATACGGTGACCTTACACGTCCTGGAGATCCTGTGCATTTGGGAAGTAGACATCCTATCTCCATCGTGAAGAATGAGATCATCGATATTTTCTCGCGTATTGGATTCAATGTTTCTGAAGGCCCAGAAATTGAGGACGATTGGCATAACTTCACGGCCTTAAATCTTCCTGAATACCATCCTGCTCGCGATATGCAGGATACCTTTTTCGTGCAAACAAATCCAGATATTCTGTTGCGCACACACACCTCTTCAGTGCAGGTGCGCTATATGGAAAATAACCAGCCCCCCATTCGTACGATTTCTCCTGGAAGAGTATACCGAAATGAGGCCATCTCTGCACGTTCTCACTGTTTCTTCCATCAAGTAGAAGGTCTGTATATCGACAAGGGCGTATCCTTTGCTGATTTGAAACAAACGCTTCAGTATTTCACTACCGAAATGTTTGGAAAATCGAAGATTCGATTGAGACCCTCATACTTTCCCTTCACGGAACCTAGCGCGGAGGTAGACGTGTATTGGGGCTTGAATAACGAAATAGACTATCGAATTACCAAAGGAACAGGTTGGCTGGAAATCATGGGTTGTGGAATGGTCGACCCCAACGTACTGGACAATTGTGGGATTGATTCCAAAGAGTATTCTGGTTTTGCATTCGGAATGGGGATTGACCGCATCGCCCTACTGCTCTATCAAATTCCAGACGAACCTGATCGAGATTGCCATCGCCATCGGTATCTGAAAAAATTGCATTGGTAATGGTCGGTGGATTTGCAAAATCTGATAAAAGAGAGGCAATTCCTCCGTTTAATAGACCGTCATTCGTGTTAATTGATCTATCAACCGTGTTTGTAGCTCCAATTCCTTCATCCAGTTTATAATAAGCCACTAAGTTTCCTTCATCGCCCGAAAAATTAGTGTATTGGCTCCCTTGTATTTCAGGTCCAGTTCGGACATCATTCCAGATTCGAATTTCATCTAAATTACCGTCAAGATTGTTACCTAAGTCATACGCTGCACCAATTCTCCAGCCTGCAGTAACTTGAATTGTTCCAGTAAGTCCATTATCGACCACACTATTTGTAGCTAAAACTCCATTTAGATAAATAGCAACCC
>CAWUKP010000388.1:0-2333 GCA_963922975.1 uncultured Spongiivirga sp.
ATCCTGAAGTAACGTAGCCTCCAGGACTGTTGATGAAGAGTTGAATTTCATCATTGCTCAGCAAGTCTAAATACATCAGGCGATCTACAACGTGCTTTGCTGATTTATCATCGACCATGCCCCATAAGAATATCTTGCGCTCTTCGAGCATTTTTCGGTCGATGCTATCTTGAATTTTTCCTTTTTTATCCATGTGTTGAAATTGAAATTTAAAAATAGGGATTTCCAACGGCCCGAGAAATCTTCCACTCTTAAAATATCGTCAAACTGAATTCATTTCAGTTTTTCATACTCAGATTGAGATGCTGAAACGAGCCTGCCTTGTCGGCAGACAGGTCCAGCATGACGCAAAAAAAGGCCTGACCACGGGTCAAGCCTTTTCTGCTTTTTATGTAAACGTTTTGTTTAGATCAAAGAATCGATCGCATCTGTATACGCGTTCTTCGGTGCTACACCAACCTGGCGACCTACCAATTCACCGTCCTTAAATACAAGCACTGTAGGTATGTTGCGCACACCGTATTTGGCTGCCCATTCCTGATTGGCGTCTACATCTACCTTTCCTACGATGGCTTTGCCTTCGTATTCATTGTGAATCTCGTCAATCACCGGACCAACCATTCTACATGGACCACACCATGCAGCCCAAAAATCTACCAATACAGGTTTATCGCTCTTCAATACTGTTTCTTCAAACGTAGCATCTGTTATCTCTAAAGCCATTGTTATCAAATTAAGTTTGTAATCGTTTTACAAAAGTAGTCAAATATTTCACCATAACTTACAAACGAAGTATAAGCGTTGTCTATGGTTGGATAGGCGATTATGGCGCTCCCCTACTGCGTTAAAACTTCGTAGGGTCAGGCCTGCCTGCCTAGTTGGTAGGCTTTGCATGCTACACGATCGCTTGTTCCAATCCTTAGCGCTTAGTCGAATGAAAACCTCATAAAACGCAACTAAAAAGTTGCATATCAAATTTTTTTATGTAAATTAGCAACCAAATCGTTGCATATTCAATCTAAAAACGAACCGTTATGAATGATCTTATTACCAAAGAGCGAACGTTCGAGCAGCCTATTGACCGAGTCTGGGCGGCTATCACGCAAGCTGAAGAAATCTCGAAATGGTTTCTCCTGGCCGATTTCAAAGCTGAAAAAGGCTATCAGTACACTTTCAAATCGAAAGACAATTCTTGCCCACCCATCGTGGGCGAAGTGCTTTCTGCCAATCCTTATACCTTGTCGTATACTTGGATTGAGAAAGGGAAGCCCATCACCACAACCGTTAGCTGGGATTTAGAGTCTACTGCTGAGGGTGGCACCAAACTGCTCCTCAAACACTGGGGTATCGCCAATTACGAAGGTGAAACGGCTGTTGAAATGTTTGGAGCCTTCAGCGGCGGATGGGAAAACTGTTTGGCTGGTCTTACAGCCTTTCTTAAATCAGAAGTTCATGCAGGATCGCATTAGTCAAATATTCAAGGCCATTGCTGACCCCACCAGGCGTGAAATCTTTCACGCTTTGGTGGTGGCTAGCTCTGCACTTACCATTAGTCAAATTGCATCCCAATTCGACATGACGCGACAGGGCGTTACCAAGCATATCAAAACCTTGGAAGAAGCTAGTTTGGTGCACCTGCATACCAAAGGAAGGGAACGCTTGTGCCAAGCAAAGCCTGAACGCTTAGCGGACATTCAACAGTGGCTGAGTACCTACGAGCAATTCTGGAACACTAAATTGGATGACTTAGAGCATTATTTGAGTGAAGGTTAGCTCCGTTTTAATTCAACTTGTAGAAAACCTCCTCGGCTTCTAGTTCTTGCAGAAGTTCTTGGCTGATCTTCACTTTTTGCTTTCGGCTGGGCATGTGTAGCTTCAATTCTTCGGCCATTTCATACACCACAAAATTGAGCTGATGATCGCCCTTGTGCATTTTCAGCAACTCTTTGAGACTTGTTATTTTGGCTTCCTCTAATTCGTCGATGTTCAGTTGAATGGTGAGCTTTTTGGCAAAAGTATCCATCACATCCTGCAACATCATGATGTGATTGAACTGCAAACGCGGATCGCCTTTTTTACCAGTTTCTCGATTTGTCCAACCCTCACGCACGTAGACTTTCGCATACACAAAGGCATTCGGAATCAAAAAATGTCGAAACTTCAGGTATTCCTCACCAAACATCCTGAACTCATAGCTTTCACTGTAATCTTCCACCGTGAAAGCTGCCCAACCTTTACCATTCTTAGAGACCCTGTGTTGCACGTCGGTCACGACACCACCAAAAGAAAACTCACGATTCACCATCTTCTCCAGTTCTCCATTGAAGTAAGCG
>CAWUKP010000389.1:0-2329 GCA_963922975.1 uncultured Spongiivirga sp.
GAAATAACGCAATCCTATAAGTTCCATACCATAGGTTTTCGCAAAGACATCCGCATAGAGTTCGTTGACATACTTCGTCACGGCATAGGGAGATAGGGGTCGCCCAATCTGATCTTCTACTTTAGGCAGCCCTGGATGGTCTCCGTAGGTCGAAGATGAGGCAGCATATACAAAACGTTTGATTCCTGCATCCATGGCGGCGACAAGCATGTTGAGAAATCCTGTGACGTTGGCTTGGTTGCTCGCGATAGGATTATCGATCGATCGAGGAACAGATCCTAAGGCAGCTTGATGAAGCACGATATCTACGTGCTTTACTGCTTCTTGACATACTTCGTAATTGGCTATATCTCCCTCAATGAAGTGAAAGTTTTTGTGATCCAAGAAGGTCTGTATGTTTGCCATCTTTCCAGTGGAAAGATTGTCTAAACAAACAATTTGATTGTTCTGAGCAAGTAACTGTTCAATGAGATTGGAGCCGATAAACCCAGCACCGCCGGTGACCAACACCTTCTTATTGCTGAGTAATCCCTTTCCCATTACAATCTCGATGAAACAAACGCATTTGGCACAAAATTCTTCACATCAAAAATGGCCTTTCCTGCCTTACAATAACCCGCAAAATCTAACTTACTAAATGCCTCGTGAGCAACTGCCAAGACAACGGCCTTAGTCTGAGTTGGCATCTCGTCAACTAGGGTAATCCCATAATGATGAAATACCTCATTTTTATCCGCTAGCGGATCTACAACAGCGGTTTTTATGCCAAATCCGTTGAGTTCGTTGATTACATCAATCACCTTAGAGTTACGAATATCAGGACAGTTTTCCTTAAACGTAATACCTAAGATGGTCACTGTGGTGTCCTTGATAGGAATGTCTTCTTGTATCATCATTTTCACAATACGCTGCGCCACATAGGCACCCATATTATCATTGATACGTCTACCCGCCAAAATTACCTCTGGATGGTACCCTTCGCTTTCCGCTTTATAGGTAAGATAGTATGGATCCACGCCTATACAATGCCCCCCGACTAAGCCCGGAGTGAAGGGTAAAAAGTTCCACTTGGTCCCTGCTGCTGCAAGCACTTCATGGGTATCTACTTCTAGTTTATTGAAAATTACCGCCAACTCGTTGACGAAGGCAATATTGATGTCGCGTTGTGCATTTTCAATTACTTTGGCTGCCTCGGCAACCTTTATGGAAGATGCTTTATGCGTTCCAGCCTTAATAATGGAGGCATACAAATTGTCTACAAAGGTTGCGGTTTCTGGTGTACTTCCAGAAGTGACTTTGACTATGTCGGTTACACCTCTATTAGGATCACCTGGATTGATACGTTCAGGTGAGTAGCCACAAAAGAAGTCTTCATTGAATTTCAAACCGCTAGTAGCTTCCAAGATAGGCACACAAAATTCTTCGGTACAGCCAGGATATACTGTAGATTCAAATATCACGGTTGTTCCCTTTGAAAGAACTTGTCCAACCGCTTTACACGCTCCTGCTAACGGATTTAAATCAGGAGACTTTGCATGATCAATGGGAGTTGGGACAGTAATAATCAATACCTCAGCAGTGGCGAGATCAGATACATTCGTGCTTAATTTAAGCTGCGCGGCACGTTCAAGCTTTTCTCTTGAAACTTCTCCAGTACTATCAATACCGGCTAGTAGATTTTCCACCCGCTCTTTGGAGATATCGAAACCTATCACCTCGTAACCATTATTCTCAAACTCAATAGCAAGTGGCAGGCCTACGTAACCCAGCCCAATAATCCCAATCTTTACATTCGTTGGTTTCATGCCTCTGTTTGATTCGTGAACTCTCGTTCTTTTGTCAACAGAAATTGATTGAGCTGAAGCAACAGTACAATCAGTAAATAGGTACCTACCAAAACCGAAGGTATGAGCGTTTTGTACTGTGAAAGAAATGTTTTCTCGATGTATCCTTCGTTTGGAAATCCTGAAATTACTTTGATAATGTCTTTATTTTCCACCAAACTAAGGCTGTTCTTATTGAGTGCTTCTTTCAACTCTAGCTTGCGCTCGAGAAGACTTATGAGTTCTTCATTGCTTTCTGCCTTATCTGCCATCACTATAGAGGTTCCTTCTGTGCCTGTTTTGGCAGCTTCCAGCGATTTAAGTCTTAGCAACTCATCTTTTAAAGAATCGGTTTCTTTGATGGATATTTTTAGCAATGAATCGTTCAGTCTTAGGTTTTCAAGAATGGCCGTTTTTTTGCTTAAGAAATAGTCATTTTCTGAAATCGAATTGAGCAAAGTAGGCTCCAACCTCTGATAAATATCTTTATCGGTAGAGGCGACTCC
>CAWUKP010000390.1:0-2313 GCA_963922975.1 uncultured Spongiivirga sp.
GCCAATCTTCACAGACTTCTTCGTCAATAACTTCACTCCAGAAATCAAATCTTGTAATGAATTATCTAAGGCCATCTTCACCGTCCAAGCCGCTGAGGCAAGAATCGCAGAGAATACCGCTAGGGGAACACCAATTTGAGCCGCCACAATCAAAAATAAAATCACGCTGAGAATATAACCTCCAAGAAATACGAGGAATGCAATTTGGGAGCGATCCACCTTGTGAAGCAATAAAAACATGCGCAATCCGCGCAATGCAAAACGGATTAGAAAAAATCCAACGACAAAAACGATCAGGCAAATAAAAAGCTTAAAGCCCCAGTTGGAGACATCGTGCTCTGCGGCCCCCGTAAGCATCTGTTGAATTTTGGTAAAGGTAGTCATCAGCCCCAATTTTGGTTATCGAGGCTAAATTACTTGCCTGATACTCAATGCTGGAAAATGCAAAACCCTCGAATTAAAATGTCGATGAAATGAACTTTTTATCGATGAAATACACTATTTCTGTGCGACTAAGCGAGCGATATTGACAATTACGTCCACGGCTTTTTGCATGCTTTCAACGGGAACATATTCATAAGGACCGTGAAAATTATGGCCTCCGGCGAAAATATTTGGACAAGGAAGTCCCATGTAGCTCAATTGAGAACCATCTGTTCCACCGCGAATGGCTTTGATGAGTGGTTGTACGCCAGCTTGTTTCATAGCTTCTTCGGCAATGTCAACAATATGCATCACGGGTTCGATCTTTTCCTTCATGTTGAAGTATTGATCTTTGATTTCTACTTCAATCGCATGTTGGTCTAATTGATCATTTATTTGCTGAGCCACTGTACGCATTAATTCCTTTCGCGCTTCAAATTTTTTACGATCGTGGTCTCGAATAATATACTCTAGGGTCGTTTTTTCAACGGCCCCTTCGATGGAGGTAAGATGAAAGAAGCCTTCGTAGCCTTCTGTTCTTTCTGGAATTTCTTCCTGAGGAAGTGCTGCAATGAACTGATTCGCAATGAGCATGGAGTTGATCATCTTTCCTTTGGCATACCCAGGGTGTACAATTTTTCCAGTAATACTAACAACTGCGCCAGCTGCGTTAAAATTTTCATATTCTAATTCACCAATTTCACTACCATCAACCGTGTATGCCCAGTCGGCACCAAACGCTGCGACATCAAA
The DNA here is from genome assembly GCA_963922975.1 of uncultured Spongiivirga sp. Classification (GTDB taxonomy): domain Bacteria; phylum Bacteroidota; class Bacteroidia; order Flavobacteriales; family Flavobacteriaceae; genus JANQRC01. Next base: position 1,177 of record CAWUKP010000390.1, read on the forward strand.
CTTGTGGTCACCACGACCAGTTTCTTCATCTGGCGTAAAGCACACACGAATCTTCCCATGCGAAATCTCGGGATTTGCGATTAAATACTTCATTGCCTCCACAATTTCGGTTACACCTGCTTTGTCGTCAGCCCCTAAAAGCGTCGTTCCATCTGTGGTGATAAGCGTTTGTCCTTTGTACTTCAGAAGATCCTCGAAATAATCCGGTGAAAGCACGATCTGCTCTTCGGCATTCAGAACAATCTCTTTTCCATCATAATTAGGATGTATTTGAGGCTTCACATTTGCCCCTGTAAAGTCTGGGGTGGTATCGAAATGGGAGATAAAACCGATGGTCGGCACCTCTTCATCTATCGTAGACGGCAATGTAGCCATCACATAGGCGTTTTCGTCAATACTCACTTCGCTCATACCAATATCCTTGAGGTCGCTTACGAGCTTACGAGCAAGATTCCATTGCTTTTCTGTACTGGGTGTTGTGTTGCTCTTTGGATCAGACTCCGTATCGATGGTCACGTAGCTGATAAATCGGTCTATTAGTGCTTGCATCAAGATTTTTTTCAAATGTATTTCATTTTACGGAGATGGAAACCATCGTTGATAAGTATGTTCTCAAGCATGATAAATGTCATCGATAATTATCCTATAAATCAATACATTAAAGATTGTAATTATCTAGTTTTCAATTGAATAAAACGCTATAAATATGAAGTATAACACCATTATTATCGGCGGTGGTCTCGCAGGATTAACTGCTGGGGCAACCCTCTCAAAATTTGGGAAAAAGGTACTCTTGGTAGAGCAGCATCACAAACCTGGCGGCTGTGCCACTACCTTTAAACGAGGCGATTTCATTGTTGAAGTGGGGCTCCATGAAATGAGTGGTCTCGTAGAAAACGGATCTCTTAAGAGAATTTTCAACATGCTGGAAGTGGATAAGCACGTGCAACTTGAGCGAGTGCCTGAATTTTATGGCATCGCCTCCGATACAGAGGACTTTGTGTTTCCGCATGGCTTTGAAGCGGCTGCCAAGGCACTTATCGACAAGTATCCTGATGAGGAAAAAGGACTGCAGAAGTTTTTAAAAACCATTGCTGGTATTCGAAAGGAAGCACTTAGCTTACCCAGCTCGCCATG
>CAWUKP010000391.1:0-2297 GCA_963922975.1 uncultured Spongiivirga sp.
CCAAAAACCATTAAAGATATTTCGCCTTGTTTTACAATGTTTTCTTGGAATACTTGAAGCATCATGGCCTCCTGCGCTATCAGCGATGCAAAAATTTCTTCAAATTGCCCAACTTTCTCTTCTGTGAAACGGTACGTATGGCGTCCAGCACCAGAAACACATGGCTTGAGGACATAGGCGGTGGCAGGTAATTTTTCACAGAGCATACTGAGTGTTGCAGAACTTCCTTTCTCTACCACAACCGTCTCTGGAATGTTGATTCCTTTGGAATTCAAATCTAAGAGATAATGTTTGTCGATATTCCAGCGTAAAAGCGCTTCAGAATTGATAAGTGTGGTTTGGGTAGTCACAACGTTTAGCCATTCAGAAAACTCACTAAACCGCTCAAAATAATCCCAAGTAGTTCGGAAAAGAGCGGATCGGGTAGAAGACCAGTCAAAGTTGGGGTCGTCCCAGGCTTTTTTAATCGCTTTCAACCCATAATATTCTAGAGCCGACAGCACCAGCTGATCTTCTAACAGTACATTCTCAATATACTGATTGGTATTTTTTGGATTCACATAGCGTGCATCGGTTAAAACCACCACATCATAAAGCTTTCTTGTCATGTTTATTCGTACACGGAATTAATTATTACTATCAAAACCCTCCGGGCGCTTCCACCGAATAGGCGCAGCAGGCTCAGGCTTCAATTGAAACTCTTCAGTTCTCAGCATCCGCAAGGCTTCCTGTACTGCTCTATCTAGCTGTGGATCTTCGCCTTGAAGGACGCGCTTAGGATCTTGTATCACCTCAATGTCGGGCGCAATGCCTTTCCCTTCAACAGCCCAACGCCCTTCCTTGTCATAAAAACCTCCACGCGGAGCCACCATACGTCCGTCGTCAATAAAGCGCGGCGTGTCCCAGGTACCTACCAATCCGCCCCAAGTACGAGTACCAATGAGCGGTCCGATTTTCTTCGCTCTGAACATATAGGGCAGCAAGTCTCCTCCTGAGCCAGAACGCTCATTGATTAGCATTACTTTGGGGCCCCAAATTCCTGCCATGGGGGTCGTCCACGGACGATTATCATTAGCCTTACTATTGAAATAACCAAACAATTCACGCGACATAATGTCGATCATATAATCAGCAGCAGAGCCACCGCCATTGTTACGTTCGTCGATAATAACCCCTTTCCGATCTTGTTGAGAGAAGTAATACCGATTGAAATATTGAAAGCCTCGTCCTCCGGTATTGGGTACGTAGACATAGGCAAGTTTACCTTTAGAGAGCACATCGACCTTTTTTCGATTCTCTTCGATCCAATTAAATGTTCTCAAATTACGCTCACTATCCACTGGTTTGACGAGAATTTCTCTGGCTCCTTGTAATGATGGTGAACTATTGACTGAAATGTAAATCTCGCGATTGGCTGTTTGTTCTAGTAATTCATAAGGATTATCGGAGGCAGTTAGCGGTTGTCCATTTATAGCAACCAAATAATCACCTGACTTTACATTTAAGCCAGGTTGTCCCAGCGGACTATATACCTCTGGGTTCCAAGATTCGCCAGTGTAGATTTTCGAAATTTGATAGCCTCCATTTTTGAGTTCAAAATCACAACCCAAAAGTCCTACAGGTACTTCATCAACATCAGGCATATCGCCGCCCGATACATAGGAATGCCCAATGGCCACCTCACCGCTCATAATATCCACAACGTAATTGAGATCGGTACGATGCCGTACATGGTCAATCCAGGGCGCATACCATTCATACACCTTATCCCAAGGTGCGCCATGTACGTTGTCTACATACAAGAAATCGCGCATATAGCGCCAGCCCTCTTTAAAAATTTGATGGTACTCTGCTTGCGGATCGATTTGAATTTTGGCATTTATTTTCAACGCTCCATCTCCTTCTTTTGGAGGTGATGATGTTACTACTAAACGCCAACTTCCTTTTTGTTCAAGGAGGATGTGACTGCGGTCCTGTGACACCACCATTTGAGACACCCCAGAAGCAAATTCTTCCGCCTTTAATTCGTCCACCTTGTATTTATGAACCGTCAATCCTGACTGATTTGGTACACCTTCGGCAATGAACACGCTGTTTTCGGGACCTTTGGCCAGTGCTTCATAGTTCCTGGCGTTTAATTTGAGGGGAACTATTCTGTTTTGAATATTTTCTACATCAATCGTGACGGCAACCTCAGCTTTTTCATCTTCTGCATCCTCTTTCTTTTCATCACTTCCTTCAGCTTCCTCCTCATCGCTTTTAGGCAGTGCGGGCGACTTCCCGTCTTTCGCCAAAAC
>CAWUKP010000392.1:0-2290 GCA_963922975.1 uncultured Spongiivirga sp.
GATCTTTTGTTTTGAAACCTTTACGTCGGTGTTTACTGCTTCGGTCTGAGGAACCAGAATTTTTGAAATAACAATAGCTCCAGGGGCCGCCATCACAGAGGCGGCTAATAAATGTCTCGCAAACTCTAGGCGCAATGCTTCATCAGTGCCACCCAAAAAGCCAATGTAAGCTGCTAAAACGCCTCCTGCTACTGTAGCCATACCGCCAATCATGACCAATAAGATTTCAGATTTATTCATCTTTTCCAGATAGGCCTTGATCATAAGCGGAGATTCGGTTTGGCCGAGAAAAATATTTCCAGCAACCGATAAACTCTCAGCACCAGAAATTTTGAGCAATTTGGTCAACGCCCAGGCCAAAGCCTTCACCACTTTCTGGATGATCCCTAAATAGAAAAGGACGGATGTCAATGCTGAAAAGAAAATGATCGTAGGGAGGATCATGATGGCGAAGGTAACCAACGGACTTTCTATTTCATTGGTAGTGAAAGAACTGAATAGGAATTTTGTACCCGCTTCAGTAAAGGTTAGTACTTTGTTGAATGCCTTACCGAGCCAAGTGAATATGATGCGAATGAAGGGAACTTTCAAAATACCAATTGCCAGCAAAAGCTGTGCTGCTAGACCTAAACCAACCGTTTTCCAATTGATCGCTCGGCGATCACTACTAAACAAAAAAGCAAGAATGATCAATACGATCATACCCAATGCTCCTCGCCAAAAACTGGTAAAGGAAAATCCTTGACTTTCAATGACAGTTGCTGTGGAAGTATCTGGGTTACTTATCGTCAAATTATTGAATTGTTGATTGGAAACAAAAGCGTAATTGACACCTTTTTCTGAAAAGACAAGCGTGGAATCGGTCAGTTCTTCAATGCGGTAGGTGCGAATGGTATCGTTGGGCTGGCGATAGTAGAAGACCAGTAGCTTATTTTGATACAAATAATCACCTTCAGCTGCTAAGTTTTTGGCTGCCAAACGATATGAAAACTGTCCGTTGCTAAGTACAAGACTGTCTTGTTTGGTGGTGTTAAAAAGAACGGAATTATCTGCGGCAGTAATACTTTCAAAATACCACTGCTTTTCGATGGTTTGCGATTGGGCGGCAAACATGCCTAGCACAGCGACATAAAGCCACAACAATCTTCTCATAAGGGTTTAGTTTTTCTGGCGACGAGATATTTCGTCTCTTACTTTCGCAGCCGTTTCGTAGTCTTCGTTGGCAACGGCTCCAGCGAGTTTTTCTTCGAGTTCGTTCAGAGACATTTTCGTGTAATCTTCAGCAGGTCCGGTTGTTTTTCCACTTTCCGAAAAAATTTCCTCTACCACAATGCTATTTTCATCTCCACTTTCTTCATCTTCCTCTTTATTGCTCATCTTCAAATAGATGCCTGCCTTGTCAAGAATGGTTTTATAGGTGAAGATAGGCGCGTTGAAGCGCAGTGCTAAAGCAATAGCATCACTGGTGCGCGCATCAATGATCTCTTCAATCTTGTCACGTTCACAAATAATACTTGAATAGAAAACACCATCCACGAGCTTGTGAATGATCACTTGTTTGACCACAATATCGAAGCGCTCCGCAAACCCTTTAAACAAATCATGAGTTAAAGGCCTTGGTGGTTTGATGTCTTTTTCGAGGGCAATGGCTATAGATTGTGCTTCGAAGGCACCGATGACGATGGGGAGTTTACGTTCACCGTCTACTTCATTCAAAATTAGGGCGTAGGCCCCATTTTGGGTTTGGCTGTAAGAGATTCCTTTTATGTTCAGTCGAACCAAGCTCATACTTCATCAAAAAAGGCTGTCATATTTACAGGTTTCCCGATAAATAGACAGCCCTGTTAAGGTGCAAATTAACGAAAATTATGCGTTCTGTGCTTTGAATTCCTTTAATTTTTCAATGAGTTCGGGCACTACTTCAAAGGCGTCTCCAACGATGCCATAATCGGCTGCTTTGAAGAATGGAGCTTCTGGATCGTTGTTGATTACGACCTTCACTTTTGAGGAATTAATTCCTGCCAAATGTTGGATCGCACCAGAGATGCCGATGGCAATGTAAAGATTTGATGCTACTGGTTTTCCAGTTTGTCCTACGTGCTCGCTGTGCGGTCTCCAGCCCAAGTCGGAAACTGGCTTTGAACAGGCCGTTGCGGCGCCCAAAACATCAGCTAAATCTTCTACCATTCCCCAGTTTTCAGGTCATTTTAATCCACGTCCAGCAGAAACAACAACATCAGCATCAGCAATTGTTACTTTACCAGTTGCTTTATCAATAGAAACTGAAGAA
>CAWUKP010000393.1:0-2287 GCA_963922975.1 uncultured Spongiivirga sp.
AAATCGATATCGTAGTTCGGAATCTATTGAGCAATGCCATCAAGTTTACACCTGCCCAAGGAACTATTCGCGTAAGCCTAAGTCTTCCCGAAGAAACACAGGCACAAATCATCGTTAGTGATACAGGCATGGGCATTAGTCCTGAACATTTACCAAAGATATTTGATCGCTATTACCGCACCTTCGATTTAGAAAATAATCTAGGAAGTGGCATCGGGATGGCCTTGACCAAAGAGTTGATGCAGCTCATGGGGGGCAAGATCACAGTGAAAAGTCAATGGCAGCAGGGAACCACCTTCACCCTCACACTACCAATCGAACCCACCAACACTACTATACCTCAAAATGGACTTTTGGAAACGGCAGCTGCTACTAGTTCACCTGAAAAGACTCTGAATTCTCAAGATGGGGAAGGATTTCAATTGGTGGTAGTAGAAGACAATGAAAAACTACGCGAATACTATGCACAGTTGTTAGATACAACATATCAAGTTGTCTATTTCGAAAACGGTGAGGAGGCACTTGTCTACCTTCAAAATTATGGTTGTGATTTTGTGCTCAGTGATGCCGTCATGCCGAAAATGGACGGGTACGAATTGTGTAAAAACTTAAAATCAAACTGGACCACTTCGCATATACCCTTTATTATGGTAAGCGGACTTTCGGACTTGGAAGCCAAGGAAAGAGGCTACGCTATGGGTATTGATGCTTTTTTGGTTAAACCCTTCGAAACGGAAGAACTCCTAGCCGTCATTAGTGGTCTGCTGCGGAAACAAAAACAACAAGCAGATTACTACCGCAAGTTCATTGCCCTCGAAAAGGAAACGACTCAGACAGTAGCGCCTAAAGATGTAGAGTTCATGCAAACATTCCGCGACCTTGTATTAGATGCTCAAAACACATACAGTGCCGAAGAACTGGCATTGGCCATGGGCATGAGCCGCACTCAACTGCATCGAAAGGTGAAAACACTCACCGAAATGTCTACCACAGATTACAGCAATCACATTCGTGTGGAAACGGCAAAAACCCTGCTGGCTAAGCACGACTTGAATATCAGCGAAATAGCCTATCAAGTTGGGTTCTCAGATCCTGGTTATTTTGGAAAAGTCTTCAAGAAAATCACCAAAAAAACGCCACAAGAATGGCGTGACACCCTCCCAAACAGTCCGTCAATAAGGGGCTGAAACAATATTCCTACCTTCTGAAACATAATTCCCACCGCTTGGGAATACCAACTGCTACTTTTGATTTCGTAAGCTAGTACGTTATGAAAAGAATAGTGTTGTTATGGGGGATGCTTCCCCTTCTATGTCATGCCCAGTGGGAGGTCACGAATGAGCCCATTCTCGGAACCATTGTTAACGCCCAACTAGGTCGAGCAGTCTCCCTAGATGCCTCTGGAAATGTGATAGCAGTAGGCAGTCCCTTTAATGGAACTGGAGCAGTTAGAGTGTTTGAAAATGTAGCGAATACATGGTCGCCCAAAGGAGATCTGATCGCTGGTTTATCGTCGGGTAACCTCTTCGGAAGTGCGCTGGCTTTAAGTGATGATGGCAACATCTTAGTGGTAGGTGCCCCAGAGGCCAACGACAATGGTTTCGAATCAGGTCTTGTTCGCGTGTTTGAATTTCAAGCAGGGAGTTGGACACAACTTGGAGACCCTATCTTAGGGAGCGGTTTTTCCAATAAAGCAGGTTCCTCAGTAGCCATCAATGGTGATGGAACGATCATTGCTTTTGGCGGTCCAGAGTTCGACAGCAATACGGATTCCAATGCAGGCAATGTACGCGTATACCAGTGGTTGGATGATGAATGGCAAACCTATGGCGATTCTTTGGAAGGTACGGATGCTGATTTCTTTGGAACTTCTGTTTCCTTAAATCAAGCAGGAAACATCCTTGCAGTAGGCGCCCCTTTTGAGGAGGTTGCCACCATTTCTTCGGGAGCGGTCCATCTTTTTGAATACGACGGTAGTAATTGGGTACCCTTTGGCAATACCATAGCAAGTAATAGCAACAACGATAGAGTAGGAGCCTCTGTGGCTTTAAATGATTCAGGAGAACGGGTAGTGGTTGGTTCTACACACCACAGTCCTGATGGTGAAGCACGCGTTTTCGAGTATCAAAGCGGAGTATGGACGCAGCTAGGTGCTGATATCTCCGGAGAAACTAGTGGTGAGCGTTTCGGACAAGCCGTAGGTATCAACAGCGCTGGAACCATCATTGCCGTTTCAGATTATCGAAATGGGGATGTGTTGTCGAATGCTGGGCATGTACGTGTGTTT
>CAWUKP010000394.1:0-2273 GCA_963922975.1 uncultured Spongiivirga sp.
AGATTTGGCAATACCGAGACCTACTGGTGCTGTTTGTCAAACGCGATATCGTTACCGTTTACAAGCAAACAGTACTCGGTCCGCTGTGGTTTTTGATTCAACCGCTACTGACCGCTTTGATCTTTACTTTTATCTTCAACTATATTGCGGGTATTGATACGGGGCGCACATCAGCGTACTTGTTCAACCTGGCAGGTATTTCTATTTGGAATTACTTTAAAGAGTGCCTGAACACTACATCTTCCACCTTTGTGACCAATCAAAGTGTTTTTAGCAAAGTATATTTCCCTAGAGTGATTGTTCCACTTTCCAAAGTCACTTCCAATCTGGTAAAGTTTGGCATCCAAATGCTAATTTTCATAGGCTTCTACTTGTACTTTGTCTTTGTGAAAGGAGATGCCATCAGACCAAACACCGCCTTGGTGTTATTTCCGTTCCTGGTGCTGACCATGGCTTTCTTCGGATTAGGTTTAGGCATGATTCTTACTTCGATGACCACCAAATACCGAGATTTGAATCATCTGGTCACCTTTGGCGTACAACTACTCATGTACCTTTCAGCCGTGATGTATCCTTTGCATGTGGTGAAAGAAAAAGTACCCAGCCTGAGTTGGTTGGTAGAATACAATCCGCTGGCGATGGTGATCGAAGCTTTCCGATACATGACTTTAGGCGACGGGTATTTTACATGGACCTCCACTTTGGGGAGCTTCTTATTGTCTGTTGTGATTTTCCTCATCGGACTCGTCATTTTCAATAGAACCGAAAAGAACTTTATCGATACGGTCTGATGAAGGGGGAAGGACACATAGCACTGTTCTGGTGGAGTGAAATACATTTCGCTCACAAAACACTGGAGAATTACGGTGATTTAGCTTCCAAGTACATTGCAGAAAAGATTTCTGGAAAGAAAGTCGTCTGGGTGAACCCTAAGAAACGTCCTTTGCGCTACATTTTCAAAAAGATCATCCTTGGTGCAGGAAGTATTTTGCAGCAAGCCACTAAAAACTGTGTCGTTTGGGGTAGCGGTATCATTCGAAAAGACCAAGTGGTGGCACCCGCTACTTTTTTGGCAGTTCGAGGCCCACAAACACGTCAGCAGCTGCTCAAACAAGGGCACCAAGTACCCGAGGTGTATGGCGATCCGGCTTTGTTACTATCCAGATTATATCACCCAACTATTGAAAAACGCTATAAAGTAGGCATCATTCCTCATTATGTGGATTATGCAAAAGTAACCGAATGGTTTAGTGGGAATGCTGAGGTGACCGTTATTGATTTGATGACCGATGATGTTGAAAAGACTACGGAAGAAATTATGGCCTGTGAAGCGACGATTTCATCCTCCTTACACGGTGTTATTGTGTCGCATGCCTATCAGATTCCTAGCGTACAGGTAACGTTTTCAGATAAAATTTTCGGGGATGGCATTAAATATCAAGACTATTTTGAGTCTGTGGCCTTGGAACCGTATGCGCCCGTTCAGATTTCTGAACAGCAACCTACCGAAGCACTGACCGAAATGATACGAACACACAGTTCGAACCTACCCAAATCAGAAAAAATAACATACCTTCAAGACGGTTTGATGGCCGTTTGTCCGTTTGTCGCATGAGTGAAGTAATTTTAAAAGTAGATAACGTATCCAAACAGTACCGCCTCGGCTTAGTCGGCACAGGTTCTTTGGGTCACGACCTCAACAGGTGGTGGCACAAAATTCGTGGTAAAGAAGACCCGTATTTGCGTGTTGGGGAGGTGAATGACCGAGCTACAAAATCAGATTCCAATTATGTTTGGGCGTTGAAAGATATCGACTTCGAAGTAAAGCGTGGCGAAGTACTGGGGATTATCGGAAAGAACGGTGCAGGCAAATCTACCTTGCTCAAAATACTGTCGCGTGTTACGGGTCCTACCTTGGGCAGCATCAGCTCACGCGGACGTATCGCTTCTTTATTGGAGGTGGGTACGGGCTTTCATCCAGAATTGACAGGGAAAGAGAATATTTATTTGAATGGTGCTATTTTGGGGATGACGCGTGCTGAAATCGACAGCAAGCTCGATGAAATCATCGCCTTTAGCGGGTGTGAACGCTACATCGATACACCCACCAAAAGATACAGCAGCGGTATGAAAGTACGCCTTGCCTTTGCGGTGGCCGCACATTTAGAACCCGATATTCTGGTGGTGGATGAAGTATTGGCCGTTGGGGATTTTGAATTTCAGAAGAAGGCCATTGGGAAGATGAAGGATATTTCAAGAGGTGGTGATAGAAC
>CAWUKP010000395.1:0-2258 GCA_963922975.1 uncultured Spongiivirga sp.
TGATCACCAAAGACGGCAATTCTGTATCGATCAACCTGATGCCCGAACGAAAATCCGTGGACATGATGATGATGAACGTATCGTTGAATACAGACGGTTCTATCGACGGAACATGCAAGCAGCGGCTAACCAATCATAATGCGCTCGTCTTCAGAGATCGCTACAGTGTAAAAACTGAAGAGGAATTTCTTGAGGAACTGGAACAAAATCACAACCTTGAGATCGGCGAATTTGATATGGAGAACCTTTCCGCTTTGGGCAAGCCGTTGGTGGAGAGTTTTGATTTTCACAAAGAAGATGCTTTCGAGGTTATTGACGGAAAAGTATATGTCACGCCGCTTTTTCATTTAGCGCATCAGAGCAACCCCTTTAAATTGGATCAGCGAGAATATCCCGTAGATTTTGGTTATCCACAGACCGATCGGTACATGGTCAATATTGAGATTCCAGAAGGTTATGAAGTCGAAACGCTACCCGATCCTATAAGCATGGCATTGCCCGATGATTTGGGAAGTTTCATGTATGCCATTAAGCAAAATGGAAATACCCTGAGCCTGAGTACCAAGCTCGAAATCAATTCAGCCATTGTAGTGCCTTATCAATACGGATCTTTGAAAGAATTCTTCCGACAAATGGTGGAGAAACAAACAGAAAAGGTAGTTTTGAAGAAAATATGAGGTATGAATTTGAAGGAAGCGCAAAAAGTAGTTGACGATTGGATACAAGCGCATGGCGTTCGTTATTTCAACGAGTTGACCAATATGGCCCAGCTTACGGAAGAGGTGGGTGAAGTAGCTCGAATTATCGCTAGACGATATGGTGAGCAAAGCGAAAAGGAAAGCGACAAAGACAAAGACCTTGGCGAAGAATTGGCCGATGTAGTCTTTGTAGTTCTCTGTTTGGCCAATCAGACCGGTGTTGATTTGCAGCAAGCCTTTGATAAAAAAATGGCGCACAAAACCAAAAGAGACCACGATCGTCATCACAATAACGAAAAGCTGAAATAAGCAAGGAAAACTTCCTATCTTTGATTCCCGTTCGTCATAACAACGAACGGGTTTTTTTATGCAACTACACCTTTCAAAAAGCGATTTAAAAACCACAGGAACTGTACAGATAACAGGTTCCAAAAGTGAGAGCAACCGACTGCTCCTTTTGCAAGCCTTGTATCCAAATCTCTCTATTTCGAATCTTTCCAATTCAGACGATACAAACTATATGCAGAAAGCGCTGGTAAGCTCAGATGCTGAAGTGATCGATATTCACCATGCGGGTACGGCCATGCGTTTTCTCACTGCTTATTTCTCAACACAAGAAGGAAGCGAAGTGCTGCTTACAGGCAGTCAACGCATGCAAGAACGACCGATTGGTATTTTGGTTGAAGCCCTCCGCACACTCGGAGCCACCATTGACTACGAGCAACAAGAAGGGTATCCACCACTTCGCATCAAGGGAAGAACCCTTCAAAAAAATTCTGTGATCCTTCCAGCCAATATTAGCAGTCAGTACATTTCGGCGCTGATGTTGATAGCGCCCAGCCTACCAAACGGTCTCCAGATTCATTTAGAAGGAGAGATTACTTCGGTGCCTTATATCAAAATGACACAACAACTTTTGGAGGCTATCGGAGTAAAAACAGTCTTTGAAGGGAATGAAATACAGGTGAAAGCACTAGCGCAACTTGAGAAAGATATCGAGGTAGTGGTAGAATCGGATTGGAGTTCTGCCTCTTACTTTTTTAGTATGGTAGCCTTGAGTGAAATTGGTAGTGAGATAACATTATCAAGCTACCGCCCAACAAGTCTACAAGGTGATGCTGTGCTAGCCGAAATATACCGAGAGTTCGGGGTAGAAACCACTTTTGAAGATAATACCATAACCTTAAGAAAGACACACACCACCTACAAAAGTCCATTGCGATTGGATCTGGCCAATGCTCCAGATATTGCGCAAACCATCGCAGTTACCTGCGCTGGACTTGGTTTAGCATGTGATCTTTATGGGTTGCATACCCTTCCGATCAAAGAAACCGATCGCCTTGCCGCTTTGCAAACAGAATTGCAAAAACTAGGGGCCGAGCTTACGATTACCAAGGACAGTCTTCACCTCAAAGAACAAACTCAATTACAAAAAGATATCACCATCGATACCTATAATGATCATCGCATGGCTATGGCCTTCGCACCATTCGCATTGCGAGTTCCTATTCTGATCAATGATGCCGAGGTAGTCTCTAAATCCTATCCAGATTTTTGGAA
>CAWUKP010000396.1:0-2236 GCA_963922975.1 uncultured Spongiivirga sp.
ACTTTTACCGTATTACTTCCCAGGAAAACTTCCTTAGCACCCGTTGCGCCTTTGGTTCCCATAATGACAAGATCGATGTCTTTTTCCGCTAATACGGAAGCCACACCTGCTCGAACCGAATCGTACTTTGAGTAGGTTTCGAAGGTATGCTGATCGTTGTGCAAACTCCCTTGAAGGCGCCGTTGCATTTCGGCAAGTTCTTCATGTGAAGATTGTTTGGCCGCATCGTAGAGATGTCGGTTGGCCGTACTGGTCATCGGTCTGGCCACATTGATGGTACTCACTTTATACGTGTTCAGCAAAATAAAATGACAAGCTTGGCTTTCAAACATTTTAATCGCGTAGTAGATCGTGTTCCAAGAGTTATTGGAAAAATCGGTGGGCAAGAGTATGGTTTTCATGGCAAATCGTTTTTAGGATTGAGAATGGTCCTGCAATACCAAAAAGGGTATTCGAAGTTCGAAACCTATGGTATCTACGTTCTGACGTAATAGCAAACGCTCTACGAAAGAATGCTTTCGGTTCATCATCACCAACACATCCACATCATGGGTGTCGATGTAGTCATACACGCCATCAGGCATGTATTGCTTGTAAATGTTTTTGAAGGAATGCTTGAACCCTTCGAAATAATCGTGTAAAAATCGCTGCTGTTCTTCTTGAAATGAGGTCATTTCTCCTTCCTCCACAAAATGCAGCAAGGTTAACTTGGCTTGTTGTAGGCGAAGTATACTCAATAGCGGATTCAAATCTTGTGGTTTGTAGTGCGACAAATAATCCGTGGTGAAGAGCAAATTCTCTAAGGGACGGAATTTGTATTGCTCCGGAATCGCTAGCACTGGCACAGAAGATTTTCGCATAGCGAAAACAGTGTTACTGCCAAACAACACGCGACTCGCTCCGGTGGCACCTTGGGTACCCATCACGATCAAATCGATGTCTTCTGTTTCACAGAGATGGCAGATTTCATCGATCAGTAGATTGAATACAGAGACCGTCCTGAAGGTGTGCTTATCATTTGGATACCGTTCTTCAATACGTTTCAAGGTTTGCTCCAATCCTTTGCTAGATTGTTCCATCGCTAAATCAGGAATCCCGCTGTATGCGGGCCCGCCAATAGCGTAATCTACACGGTACAAGGCTGGCGTATAGGTATTAAGTAGAATAAAATGCATTTCCTCCTCTTTGAATAGCTCTAAGGCATATTCAATGGCATTCCATGCATTGGGAGAGAAGTCCGTAGGTAGCAAAATATTTTTCATAGGATAGGCTTTCAGGTTACTTAAATTTACGAGCTAGCCTTCCGAAAACCCATGATAATTATCACCCTTGTAGTGGATTAAATTCCTTAGTTTTAGGCGAAACTTTGGACGCTGTTTTCATATGAAGAGTAGCTTTAAAAAAATCCTTCGATCAGAAGTACCCGTTCTGGTCGATTTTTTTGCGGATTGGTGTGGCCCGTGCAAAGCCTTAGCGCCCATTTTGAAAGACGTAAAAGATCAACTTGGAGACGCGGTAAAGATTGTGAAGGTAGACGTAGATAAGAACCAAGCACTGGCCCATAAGTTTCAAGTACGGGGCGTGCCTACCATGCTTCTTTTTGTTGACGGCAAGCAGGTTTGGCGACAATCTGGCGTCGTTCCGAAAGAACAAATCATTCAAATAATCCAAACTCATCAAGCATGAATCTCGCCAAGTTTATCGATCATACATTGCTCAAACCCACTGCAGAGCTATCCGCTATTGAAACCTTGTGCAAGGAGGCAGAAAAACATCAGTTTTTTGCCGTCTGCGTCAATGGATGTTACGTTCCCTTAGCTGCCGAACTATTATCACATACGGAGGTTGCAGTGGCTACCGTGGTTGGATTTCCGCTAGGCGCTTCTAGCACAGCTGCAAAAGTGAAGGAGGCCAAAGCGTATATTCAAGACGGGGCGAAAGAGATTGATATGGTTCTTAATGTGGGCTGGTTGAAATCTGGCAAGCTCGCTTGGGTTGAAAACGATATCAGCGCTGTTAAAGATGCTATTGGCAATCATTGTCTGAAGGTCATTATAGAAACCTGCTACCTCACAGATGATGAAAAGCGCACGGCTTGCGACCTCATCCTAAAGGCCAAGGGAGATTTTGTCAAAACCTCCACAGGTTTTGGCACGGGCGGTGCCACTTTGGAAGATGTAGCGCTGATTAAGAAGCACATTGGCCATCAAGCCAAGATCAAGGCTTCGGGCGGTAT
>CAWUKP010000397.1:0-2228 GCA_963922975.1 uncultured Spongiivirga sp.
CATTTCAACCTCTGTAATCCCTGACGGAATGCAGATCACCATGCGGAGTGAAGGCGTAAATACCTTTTTTTTGAGGGAAGGAATGTTTTTGATGAACATACTGATCATCTTCTCAGAAGCATCAAAATCAGCGATGACTCCGTCTTTTAGGGGGCGGATGGTCTTTATATTCTCATGGGTCTTACCTTGCATTAGATTCGCTTCCTGGCCAACGGCAATGATCTTGCCGCTTACGCGGTCGCGGGCAACTATGGATGGGCTGTCTACCACCACTTTGTCATTGTGAATGATCAAGGTATTGGCAGTACCTAGGTCGATGGCTATCTCCTCGGTTAAGAAATCGAAAAATCCCATGTATTATGTTCGTTTAAAGGGGGTTAGGGTTCGGGTAAAAATCATGCAAAAATAGCAAATTAATGTTTAAAGTGGCGTGTGCCAGTGAATACCATCGAAACGCCATTTTCGTTGCAATAGTCTATGGAGAGTTGATCTTTTATAGAACCACCGGGCTGTATCACTGCCGAAATGCCCGCTTTGTCTGCAATTTCGACGCAATCAGGGAACGGAAAAAACGCATCACTGGCCATGACTGCCCCATTCAGATCAAAATTGAAGGAACGCGCCTTTTCGATAGCTTGGCGCAAGGCATCTACTCTAGAAGTTTGCCCTGTGCCTGAGGCGCAAAGCTGGCCATTTTTTGCTAAGACAATTGTATTCGATTTGGTGTGTTTACAGACTTTGGAGGCAAAAATCAAATCGCTAAGTTCTTGTGTTGAAGGCGAATTCTGGGTTTTCACCTCAATGGCATCTGCGCTATCGGTACTATTGTCTCGTTCCTGCACCAAAGCACCATTCAAACAGCTTCTCGTGAGTGTTTCAGGAAGATCAAACAGCTTTTGAACTAGGAGAATGCGGTTTTTCTTTCCTTTCAAAACCTCCAAAGCGTCCGCATCAAAAGCAGGCGCAATGACCACTTCACAGAAAAGTTGATGGATTTCTTCAGCAGTGGCTTTATCGATCGGTTTGTTGGCAATCAAAATTCCCCCGAAAGCAGAGACCGGATCTCCTGCCAGGGCATCAACATACGCTTGATGAAGTGTAGACCTAGTTGCTATACCACAAGCATTGTTGTGCTTTAGAATGGCAAAGGTGGGATCATCCTCCAAAAATTCACTCATCAAATTGACGGCTGCGTCAACATCTAGTAGGTTGTTATAGGAAAGCTCCTTGCCATGTAGTTTATCGAACATGGCGTCAAAGTTGCCAAAGAAAAAACCTTTTTGATGTGGGTTTTCGCCATAGCGCAACACCTTGCCTTGGGTCTCGCTTATCTTTAGTGTTGGAATCGCATGGTCGCTGTTGAAATAATTGAAAATGGCCGTATCGTAGTGCGAGGATACATTAAAAGCCTTGGCTGCGAAATGCTTGCGGTCACTTAAATCTGTCTCTCCATTTTTTTCATTCAACAAAGTCAAGAACGAATCGTAATCGTCTACAGAAGAAACGCAGAGTACGTCTTTGAAGTTTTTGGCAGCTGCACGAATCAAGGAGATGCCACCAATATCAATTTTTTCGATGATGTCTTGTTCTGATGCGCCAGATGCTACTGTTTTTTCGAAGGGATAAAGGTCAACTACCACAATGTCGATTTGTGGAATTTCATATTGCTCAAGTTCGGCTACGTCGCTGTCAATCTCTTGCCGATTTAAAATACCTCCAAACACTTTTGGGTGCAAGGTTTTTACCCTTCCACCTAAAATTGAGGGATAAGAGGTTACAGATTCCACAGGAATAACTTCAACGCCTAACTCGCGTATGAATTTTTCGGTGCCTCCTGTTGAATAAAGGGTAATACCAAGGGTATCTAGTTTTTGGATGATAGGAGCAAGACCTTCCTTGCTAAAAACAGAGATCAGTGCAGCTTGTGCAGTCTTTCGGGCATTCATGGGTGCAGTGTTGATTAAACCGTAAAAATACCTTTTTTCACGGCAAAAAAGGAAGCCAGGAACACCAAAAAAGTGAAAGTTTTAAACTGCTTGTTAAGATAGTTCAGCAGCTACCTTTTCGTTGACAAATTCTAGGAGGTCTTCATCCGCTTGCGTAAAGGCATCCAAGGTTTCAGAATCGATATCGATCTGGCCTATATTCTCTCCTTTCACAAACAAAGGAATTACAATTTCCGACTTTACCGTCATGCTACAGGCGATGTAGTTGTCTTGCGACTTCAC
>CAWUKP010000398.1:0-2227 GCA_963922975.1 uncultured Spongiivirga sp.
CTTGGTACCGCAAATATTCAGAAATAGAGTGGTTTTCATACGACCAATCGCATGCATCCATCATTGCGGAAATAGCAGCGAAATTACATGCATAAAAAAAGCCCGAACTGATCGGGCCTTTCTGAGATTATAAAAAAAATAGAAGTTGATTAGGCTTCTGATTTTACTACCAAACGGAAACCTTCGCCGTGAATATTTAATATTTCTACGGAATCGTCCTTTTTCAGATATTTTCTAAGCTTCGCGATGTACACGTCCATACTTCGGGAGGTGAAATAATTATCGTCTCTCCAAATTTTGGTCAAGGCCAATTCACGAGGCATCAAATCATTTTCATGCAGGGCCAACAAGCGCAACAGATCGTTTTCTTTTGGAGAAAGTTTGATTGGCTCTTCCTCTTTGAAAGTTAGAAAACGTAGTTTGCTATTCAGGTGAAAATTACCAATGGTGAATTCGAATTGGTTGCTATCTGCCACCGAATTGCTCGCTTTGCGTTGCATGATAGCTTTAATTTTGAATAGCAGTACTTCGCTATCAAAAGGTTTGTTCAAATAGTCGTCCGCACCTACTTTGTATCCTTTCAGTACGTCTTCTTTCATCGACTTAGCAGTCAAAAAGATGATCGGTACTTCTTCATTACGCTCACGGATTTCTTTGGCCAAAGTGAAACCATCTTTATAGGGCATCATGACATCAAGAATGCAAAGATCATAGTTGTCTTTCTTAAATTTCTCGAAGCCTTCCATGCCATTCTTGGCTAGGACTACATCAAAATCGTTGATAGAAAGATAGTCTTTTAGAACGGCCCCAAAGTTGGGATCATCTTCTACTAAAAGTATCTTTTTCTTAACAGTTTCCATATTTATTTTCGTTTCTAGATTAATGGCATTTTAATATAAAATGTGCTGCCTACGCCTTTTTCACTTTCCGCATAGACTTCGCCTTGGTGATCATCGACAATCTTCTTTACGTACGCAAGACCCAATCCGTGTCCTTTGACGTTGTGGATATTCCCAGTGTGCTCTCGGTAGAACTTTTCGAAGATCTTGCGAAGCACGGCCTTGCTCATACCACTTCCGTGGTCTTGAACTTTGACGATGATATGGTTCTTAATGTTCTCAGTCTCTACTTTGATAACGGGCGATTCAGGCGAATATTTAACTGCGTTGTCAAGGATATTGACCAGTACGTTGGTCATGTGCATATCATTGGCCAACACTTCGTCTAAATTTGCGTCTAAATCTACTTCCAGCTTTCCGTCTCTATTCTCAACAATCAAAGAGATATGATCGACGGCCTCTCTCACTAGGTCGTGCAAATGCACTTTGTCCTTACTAATATCGAGTTGGTTCTTCTCCAATTTCGAAATCCGCAGCACATTTTCTACCTGAGCATGCATCCGCTTATTTTCGTCTTTGATCATTCCCAAATAGCGCGTCACCCGCTCTTTATCGTCCATCACCTTGGGATTTTTAATCGCATCTAAGGCTAAATTGATGGTGGCAATAGGCGTTTTGAACTCGTGGGTCATATTGTTAATGAAATCACTTTTGATCTCAGAAATCTGTTTTTGCTTGATCAATTGGTACAAGGCACTTGAATAGGCTACTACAATGACCAAGGTCAGAATTACAGAAAGTAGTGCCATCCCCACGATTTGCGACATCAGAAAGCGTTTCTTCTCAGGAAAAGCCACCACAAGATCGAAATTGCTTTCGCCTTTGGCATCCATATACAATGGCGCCACATATTGTTTAATGCCTTGAACGGGCTTGAAACCCTCGCTCTTAATTTTGGTAGCCAGACCATTATCATACACGCCATACCTAAAATCAATATCGATACCGCGCTCTGAGAATTCGTTGGAAAGCAACAACTTCAGTTGTCGCTCGTCCAATCTTTTGTGAATGGGTGAATTCTTTAAGAAATCGGCAAAGGTGGTCTGATAATACGTAAGACGCTCGTCAGAGGTCAATCGCTCAACTGTTTTAATACGCTCTACTGGTGTGAGTGATTGCAACATATTGTCGAAAGATCCAGGGTCTATATACGTAGTTTTGGTACGCACATTTCGAAGATCCCGGATCGTTGCAGAGTCTTGAACATTATTTCCAAAGAACGATGACGAAATATTGTATTCTTCTTCCAGTACCCCATGAGAATAAATGAACAGTTGGTCTGTTACTTCATCTCTATCCGCAAAGAGAATGATGTTGCGAATCTCAGA
>CAWUKP010000399.1:0-2193 GCA_963922975.1 uncultured Spongiivirga sp.
CTTCTAAATATTTGGAAGATCCGCATTTTAAGTACAGCAAAGTAAAGTTTGACGCCTACAAACTCCAGCGTTTATTCTTTTCACAACGTTTGGAACGCATAGAAGATCCTGATATTCGTAAACTCTACGAAGATATCATCTACTTCTATTCCGGAATGGTAGAGTGCATTTGTACGATAGGGAAAGGAAAACGTTTTTATTACAATAGTTTACGCTCTTTTGGAACGCCTACGCAGCGCGATGTCGAGAATGCAAAGTTTATCCTTCATTTTCCAAACGAAGCCGTAGGGGTGGAGATGGAAAAACGGCACACACCAGAAGATGCTCAATCGTATTTTAAAGATTTTTCCAATCGATATGCTTTTCCGCTGAATATCAAATTCTCCAATAAACTGTCGGCGGAAGCCATGGTCAGCAACAACACCAAAACCTTGCTGATCAAGCGGAACGCCAAGTTTAGCGACAATCAATTGCTCACCTTGGCCAATCACGAAGTGGGTGTTCACTTGGTAACGACCTTCAATGGTATGCAGCATCCCTTGAAGATATTTTCGCATGGGTTTCCCAAAAATGTGGAAACGCAAGAAGGCTTGGCGGTACTGAGTGAATATATGAGTGGTGCGCTCACCTTAAAACGATTGAAGGAGTTGGCCTATCGTGTGTTGGCGGTAGACAGTCTGCTGAAAGGCTATTGCTTTGCAGATACATTCGATTTGATTCACAATCAATATAAACTCAACCGTGAAGAAGCCTTCACCATCACGCTGAGAGTGCATCGAGGCGGCGGTTTCACTAAAGACCATCTCTACCTTACGGCTTTAAAAAAAGTGTACGATTATTACAAAGCTGGAAAAGACCTTTCGGTATTATTGACAGGAAAAGTCACGCTCGAATACGCCGATTTGATTGTGAAAATGCAAGAGATGGGGCTCGCTAACAAAGGATTACACTACACAGACTCCTTCACCGAATGCAACAACCAAAATCAAACACTTGATTTTATACTAACCAATCTGAAGTAATGCCGTTATGGGCCATCATTGTTGTCAGTATATTGGCCATCTATCTGCTGGCAAATGTGGCCGTGTACTTTCTGCAAGAGCGCTTTCTTTTCAAGGCGGAGAAGCTGCCCTCTGATTTTGAATTTAGTTACGACAACCAGGTCTTCGACGAGTACAATATTGAAGTAGATGAAGGTGTGAACATCAACGGGATTCATTTCAAAGTGAGAAGACCCAAAGGTATTGTCATGTATTTGAAAGGCAATTCAAGGAGTGTAAAAGGCTGGGGGAAGTTCGCGATCGATTTCACACGGCATGGTTTTGATGTGTTGATGATTGACTACCGAGGTTTTGGTAAGAGCACGGGCTTACGCACCGAAGACGGCATTAAAAAAGATCTGCAATACGTTTATGATCGCTTGAAAGAACAAGTAGCTGAAAAGTATATCATCCTCTACGGAAGATCATTAGGTTCTGGTTTTGCCACGAAATTAGCCAGCAATAACAGTCCGCGTATGGTCATCTTAGACGCACCCTATTACAGTGTGAAGCACATTGCCAAACGTTTTTTGCCCGTGATGCCGATGACGCTGCTGCTTCGATTTCCTATCAAAACCTACACATGGATCAAGTATGTAGAATGTCCGATCAAGATCATTCACGGTACCAACGATAAGTTAATCCCTTTTAAAACCAGTTTGAAACTTTCCAAGATCAATCCCAAGTGGTCGCGGATATATCCGGTAATAAACGTGGGTCATAATAATCTGCATACATTTCCGCAGTACCACCGTTTTTTGGAGGAAATATTGAAATCGAAAGCACCCAAGGAAGTAGATCCTGCTACCAGTAGTATTAATTTCAGACGAAAACGATGAAACGCTTTCTCAAAAGGTCGGCATTTGTATTATTGACAATTTATGTGCTACTTGCACTCATGCTGACGGTTTTTCAAGAGAAGATTATTTTTCAGAGTTATGAGTTGCCCCAAGAGTACGAGTTTACATTTGATACTTCGGTAGCCTACGAAGAACTTTTTCTACCCGCCAAGGATGGAGCCGTCCTCAATGGCTTGCATTTCAAAGTACCCGCACCCAAAGGAATTATATTGTATTGCCATGGCAACGCTGGAAGTTTGGACAAGTGGGGTCATTGGGCATTACAACTAGCGCAGCGTTATCAGTATGACGTG
>CAWUKP010000400.1:0-2177 GCA_963922975.1 uncultured Spongiivirga sp.
TGGAAATTTGTTTCCTGTGAAACTGAAAAAGAAAGACGTACTCGCGGCCCTTTCAGACAAAAAATCAGAGGTTACCAAGTTCTACAAGGAAAATAAACTCAATCTAAAGAACGAAGCAGATCTTGTCAAACTCATGAATTACTACAATTCTATTTAGACTTAGATCCTGCGATAAAATCCTTTAAATAAAAAGGCTCGAAATAGGCGACATCTACGGTGTCGCCTTTTTTGTATCGCCCATACGATAATACCGCCATCTCACTTGCCGATGGAAACTTAACCTCTTCTTGAAAGTATATATTAGATTCGGGCAGTACACCTCTGCACTTTTCAGCTCCTGGCCCTAATAAGTGAACCGGCCCTTGTTTTCTGTAATGCTCAAAACTTTCTGCTTCAATAATTTCCGCCTGCGTCTCTCTGACCAGCTCAAGATTGACATCAAAGACAGCGGAATACACTTCCATCCGTCGCGCATCAAGCATCGGAATGACCACTCCTTCCGTAAATTTAGCTTGCAGCGCGAGTGCCTTTAACGTATTCACCGCGAGCAGCGGAATATCGAGGGCGAAACACAAACCCTTGGCGGCAGATACCCCGATGCGCAAACCTGTATACGAGCCAGGGCCTTCACTTACCGCAACTGCATCCAACTGTTCTTTGGCAATCCGCGCTTCTTTTAGACTCTCTTCAATAAAGACATGTAAATTCTCGGCATGAGAATAGTTGGCGTCATTGATTTCCTTTAAAGCAAGGATTTCACCATTATCAGCGACGGAAACCGAGCAATTCGTTGTGGAAGTCTCCAGATTTAAGATGTAGGCCATGCGTACTTTTTTGCAAAAATAAAAAAGGCCTGTTGAAGAACAGGCCTTTTAGAAGTTGTTTTAAGACTCTTTAGTTGGCAATCTGAGAGATTGGAATCCCAAAATAAAATTCCAACACTTTCAAATTGAAAATATAGTTGTATTTGGTTCGCACCACATCTGCTTCGGCTTGTACCACGCGTTGTTTCGCCTGGTTAAAGTCGAAAGAATTCAGCAAGCCTACATTAAAACGCTCTTGTGAATAGGCAAAAGCGGTTTGCCGGGCGGCCAAGGTTTTCTGAGCCGCTTCATACGACTTCAAAGCACCTTCAGCGTCTGCATATGCTTGGTTAATCGTTGCTTCTAAATCAAGCTTGTCTTGCTCGAGTTGAAGTTTCGTACGATCTAATGCAATCTGATTACGTTTAATGGAGTTCCTTACGGAAAAACCATTGAAAATGGGCACATTGAGCTGTAGGCCGTATGACATCCCATCGAAACGCCAGAACTGCGCAATCACTGGTAAACTAATATTGTCGGCAGAACGCGTGTTGTAGTTAAAAAAAGCAGACAGCGTTGGGTAGCTGGCTCCTTTTGCCAGTTTCAGGTCCTCCTCCGCTAACGTAACACTGGTTTCCGACAATTTGATATCATTTCTGAAAGTCAACGCCTTTTCGAAAATACCCTTTGGGCTGACATTAAAAATTGTTGAGGTGGGGACACCGTAATCAATATCAGCAATGTCAAAATTCTCATAATCTGTTTGTAAGAGCAACTGTGCCAAGGAGATTTTAGCAATCTGAACAGCATATTCAGCCGTTACGATGGCTTGTTCTTGTTGGGCTGCTGTGGCTTCAATTTCCAGAAGATCACCTTGCGGTAATACGCCGGCATCCACCAGCTCTTTGGTGCGTTCCAGGTCTTGTTTCGTGGCCTCATACTGCGCTTCCTGCACACGTAAACTCTCTTTATTTGAGACGACCTGAAGAAATGAATTCGCCACAAATAGTCGGATATCATCTTTCATATCTTCCAATCGATATTGCGCTGCTTTGGCATTTACCTTGGCGCGATTCAATTGGTTCAAATTTCGCATTCCATCGAAAAGTGTCACCCCTGAATTTAATCCTGGGGAAATGGATGTCACCCGTTGGTTTTCTAGTATCCCGGTAGTTGGATTGGTTCCTAGACCAATACTTTGGGTGAGGCCTACACGACCATTGAGTGTAGGAATCAAGTTTCCAATGGCATCGGAATAGTCTATTTCTGCGGATTCAAGATCCAATTCAAATTGTTGTACGGTAATGTTATTTTCAACTGCATATTCTACACACTCGCGTAAGGTCCATTTCTTTTGGGCATGGGCGATGCAGA
>CAWUKP010000401.1:0-2172 GCA_963922975.1 uncultured Spongiivirga sp.
AAACCAGTTCGTTCAGAACCTACTCAAAAACCTCAAGAGCAACCTCAGAAGGTACAGGAAGAAGTAGTGGAAGAGCAAGTCGAAGAGGCACAACCTGAAGAAACTACCGAAGCCACGAGCTCTGAGGAGATTATGACACAAGAAAGCGCCGAAGAAATTGCCATGAAGAAGGCAGCTGAGGAAAAACGCCAGGCCGAAGCAGCCGAGGCTAAGAGGAAAGCGGCAGAAGCTGCTCAACGCGAAAAAGAACGCAAAGAACGCGAAGCGAAAAAGGCAAAGTTAGATGCCCTGATGGGAGGACTATCAAAGTCGGATGGCGAGGCTGATGGTGGCGAAGGGCCAGATTCGCAGGCGGGCGATAAAGGTCAAATTGACGGCAATCCGTATGCCAATAGTTACTATGGCGACCCAGGAACCGGCGGCGCCGGAGGTGGTTACGGCTTGAAAGGTCGCAAAAAGGTATCCAGTAGTAAAGTACAACAAGATTGCAATCAAGAGGGTAGAGTAGTAGTAGAGATTGTGGTAGATCGCAGTGGAAAAGTTATCAAAGCTACCCCAGGAGTCCGTGGAACTACCAATACAAGTCCTTGTTTAATGGAGCCCGCTAAAAAAACAGCGCTTTCCTATCGTTGGAATAATGACGGCAAGGCTCCGTCTCAGCAAGTGGGTTTTGTTGTGGTGAATTTCAAGTTAAGCCAGTAGTTTAGGATGACCTATAGTGAAACCTTGCAGTGGATGTTTGGGCAGTTGCCCATGTACCAGCGTCAAGGAAAAAAAGCCTATAAAACTGATCTAACCAACACCCTTAAACTGGTTGAACACCTAGGACATCCGCATCAACATTTCAAATCCATTCACGTAGCGGGTACTAATGGCAAAGGAAGTACGTCCTCCATCATGGCGTCCATTCTTCAAGAAGCTGGGTACAAAGTAGGATTGTATACCTCACCACATCTCAAAGACTTCAGAGAGCGTATCCGTATCAACGGAAAGCCTATTAGTAAACAATTTGTGCTAGGCTTCATTCGTCGGAACAAGTCCTTTTTTGAAACTCAACAGCTGTCGTTTTTTGAAATGACCGTTGGAATGGCCTTTGACTATTTCGCGAAAAAGCAAGTTGATGTAGCAGTCATTGAAGTTGGGCTAGGCGGACGACTGGATTCGACTAACGTGATTTCACCAGAAGTGTCTGTTATCACGAATATAGGATTTGACCACATGGAATTCCTGGGGAATACCTTACCCCTGATCGCACGTGAGAAGGCAGGCATTATCAAATCTAAAACGCCTGTAGTCATCGGGGAATATCATCCAGAAACCTTTCCTGTTTTTAAAGAAGTGGCCAAGGCGAAGAGCGCACCTTTGATCCGTGGGTTTGAAATGGAAGTTTCCTATGAAACAGAGCTATTGGGAGCTTACCAAAAAAAGAACATAAAGACCGCTGTAAGTGCTATTCGGGAGTTGAGCGCATTTCCTGTGAAAGAGAAACACATTGAACTCGGGTTGCTGCGCGTAACAAAGAACAGTGGCTTGCTCGGTCGTTGGCAAGTGCTGCAAAAGACTCCTTTAGTGCTGGTAGATACCGCGCACAACCGCGAAGGTTTAGTGCCTGTACTTGACCAAATTATGGGTTTGCAATTTCGAAGATTACATATTGTTTTAGGTACTGTAAAAGATAAAAAGCTTGATAGTATACTGCCCTTGTTTCCTAAGACGGCCAGCTACTATTTTTGCCAGGCACAAATTCCGAGGGCACTTTCTCCTACAGTATTAAAGGAAAAAGCTAGTGATTATGGTCTGCACGGGCTTTCTTTTCCTTCGGTCCAAGAAGCCTACGAGGCTGCTAGAAGTGGTGCACAAAAGGAGGATGTAATTTTTGTGGGAGGAAGTACATTTGTGGTGGCTGAAGTGCTCTGATTTTTTAAATAAAACCTTTGGTATCCTGAAAAACTAAATTATATTTGCATCCGCATTAGGCGGGGCGCGTAGCTCAGTTGGTTTAGAGCACTTGGTTTACACCCAAGGGGTCAGGGGTTCGAATCCCTTCGCGCCCACAAAAGCTTCAAGATTCTTGGAGCTTTTTGTATTTTTGAGAAGTACCGAAGGGTCATTAGCTCAGTTGGTTTAGAGCGCTGCCTTGACAGGGCAGAGGTCACTGGTTCGAATCCAGTA
>CAWUKP010000402.1:0-2147 GCA_963922975.1 uncultured Spongiivirga sp.
AAATTAGATATGAGCAAATTGGCACAATTCAAAGCAGCCAAAGCTATGGAAGCCGCTGCGAAAAACGAAGGTGGAACCGCTGGCGCTGGCATGGGTATGGGTATGGGATTTGTATTAGCGCAGCAAATGGGTAATATGATGAATCCAGCCATGCAGCAAACCGTACAACCGCAACCAGCTGCAGCAGTACCACCACCAATGCCCGCTCCTGTACAATATTTCTATGCCACTAACGGTCAACAACAAGGCCCCGTCTCTTTTGACGTGCTGAAGACCTTATTCGCGAGCCGAACCGTTAACCGTGATTCGCTAGTTTGGAGACAAGGCATGGACAATTGGACGGCCTTAAAAGATGTAGAAGAGCTGAAGTCCTTTTTAGGTGGAAATACCCCTCCACCATTGCCGAATGTATAGGTAAAGAAGATAACTCCTTCCCTTGCGAAGGGAAGGTGGCTGTTTTCGATTTTTCGAAAACAGTCGGAAGGGTTATTCATCATAACCACCTTGTTTTCATGAATGATGAAAACTCCGCACCTTGTAAAAAAGGGGAATCAGTGTAAGCATATGCAAGAGCAAGAAATCAAAACATCCGAAGCCAAAAAACCCTGCGCCAATTGTGGGGCAGAGCTGCTGTTCAAACCGGGTTCGGACCAGTTGAAGTGCGAGTATTGCGGTTATGAAGAATTCATTGAACAACACAAAAGTAGTTTTGAGGAGTTAGAACTAGAACACTACCTCGATGTGGTGGGCAACAAAGCCCACACCAACGAGATCACGCTGCTGAATTGTAAAAACTGCGGTGCCAACCAACACGTGGAGGAAAACTACAAATCCCTCCACTGTGTCTATTGCGGCGAACCTTTGATTCTCGAAGATCTCTACAAAGAAGACTGGATTCTTCCAGGGGCGGTTGTTCCTTTTCAACTCGATAAAAAGAAGGCACAGCAAATCTTCAAAAAGTGGGTCAACGGTATTTGGTTTGCCCCCAATAAGTTGAAACGTGCGGCCTTAGATCCAGAAGGATTGCACGGCTTGTATGTACCACACTGGACCTTTGATTGCAATCTGAAAGCCGCTTATCAAGGTATGCGCGGTGATCACTATTATGTGACTCAATCCTATACCGACAGCAATGGTAATCGACGTACGCGTCAAGTGCAGAAGACCCGATGGACGCCGGCCTCAGGACATGTGGGAGGTTTTATTGATGATATTCTGATCAATGCTTCGGAAAAAAAACATCGAGAAATCCCCAAAAAAGTACGGGGATGGAGTTTAAAGCAATTGGTTCCTTTTAATAGCAAATACCTGGCGGGGTTCGTTACTGAAAAATATACCATTTCACTTAAAGACGGCCATCGAATTTCGTTCCAGAAAGCGAAAGACATTGCCTACAATTGGATTCGTCAAGACATTGGCGGCGACACTCAAAGAGTCACGCATGCCGATATCAAACTAAGTGAGGAAACCTTCAAGCACGTACTACTGCCAGTTTACATTAGTACCTACCGCTACAGCGGAAAAGAATACAATTTCTACGTGAACGGGCAAAGCGGAGCAATCTCTGGAACGCACCCGATTTCGTTCTGGAAAATCTTCTTCCTCGTGCTTTTTATTCTATTGGTCATTGCGGTGATTGTTATTTTTGCTCAATGAGCAGAACTTTGGTGATTGGAGATATTCATGGAGGGCTGAAAGCGCTTCTTCAAGTATTAGAACGCGCAAAAGTCTCGCCAAAAGACCATTTGATTTTCTTGGGTGATTATGTAGACGGTTGGAGCGAGGCTCCACAAACGGTAGATTTCCTTCTTCAACTCAAATCCACACATCGGTGCACCTTTATCCGAGGAAACCATGATCAACTTTGCTACGATTGGTTGAAAACTGCAAAGGACAATCCTATGTGGTTGTTTCACGGTGGTCAGACTACGGTAGATGCCTATCAAGGATACGATGAAGGAACAAGAAGAATACATCTTCACTTCTATGATTCATTAGAGAATTATTATCTGGACGAAAAGAACAGGCTGTTTCTGCATGCGGGATTTACCAATGTGAGAGGTGTAGAAGAAGAATATTTCTCAAAATTATTTTACTGGGATCGCACCCTTTGGGAGATGGTTCTTGCGCTAGACCCCAACCTAAAA
>CAWUKP010000403.1:0-2128 GCA_963922975.1 uncultured Spongiivirga sp.
AATATTTAATGGTGATTTCCGCGTTGCGAAACACATCCTCTCTTACATCTGGAATACTCAAACACCCTTCGTTAAAAGGCCATTCATTACCTGTTTCTTCTACGATTTTTGCATTGATGAATACCTTTTTCAAACCATCTAGTTGCTTTCGCTCTGAAGCGGGTAAGTCTTCATCATCAGCGAATGGGGTAGCATCAATTACGAACAAGCGAATAGGTAGTCCAATTTGTGGTGCCGCTAGTCCTACACCACTCGCGTTATACATGGTTTCCCACATATTCTCGATCAGCGCTGCCAATTTTGGGTAGGCCGCATCAATGTCTTTCGCTTTTTTCCGTAGCACTGGATCTCCGTATGCAACAATCGGTATGATCATAAGGTCTTTCTATCTTTATTTATTGTACAAGTACGATTGAAGAATTAAAGTAGCGCTGATTTCATCCACCAAGGCTTTATTTTGCCGCTGTTTCTTTTTAAGCCCACTATCTACCATGGTGCGTACCGCCATTTTCGAGGTGAAACGCTCGTCTATTCTTGAGATAGGAATCTTTGGAAACGAAGTCTCCAATTTCTGGATGAACGGTTGAATGAGTGCTTCGCTCTCCGAAGGCTGGTTATTCATCTGTTTGGGTTTGCCCACAACAAACCGCTCTACTTCTTCTTCCTCGAGGTACTTTTTTAAAAATTCTAACAAGTCGTCGGTAGCCACGGTTGTCAATCCGGAGGCAATGATTTGCAGGGTATCACTTACTGCAATTCCACTGCGTTTTTTCCCATAATCGATCGCCAAAACTCGCGCCACCTTTTAATTTTTGGCAAAAATACGGTTTATCTTGTTACAGCTGTAAAATAGGAAGGTATATTGAAGTTGACCGTGTATCTTTGCTTCTCAAATTCGAAAATATGAAGGATTTACGCCATACTATAGAACAAGCCTGGGAACAACGCGAATTACTGAAAGAACCCAACACGCAGAGTGCCATCAGAGAAGTGGTCAACTTGCTAGATAAGGGGCAGCTTCGTGTGGCAGAGCCAACGGCCAATGGTTGGCAAGTGAACGAGTGGGTCAAAAAAGGTGTGGTGTTGTACTTTCCCATCCAGAAAATGGAAACGCTTGAAGCGGGTCCGTTGGAGTTTCATGATAAAATTCCGTTGAAAAAAGGGTATGCAGAAAAAGGAATCCGGGTGGTTCCGCATGCCATTGCACGTCACGGTGCGTTTGTGTCTTCAGGGGTAATCATGATGCCAAGTTATGTAAACATTGGCGCCTATGTAGATGCGGGCACCATGGTAGACACTTGGGCCACCGTAGGAAGTTGTGCTCAAATTGGCAAAAATGTACATTTATCTGGTGGTGTAGGCATCGGAGGTGTCTTAGAACCTTTGCAGGCGGCTCCAGTCATTATTGAGGATAACGCTTTTATTGGATCGCGCTGTATTGTAGTGGAAGGCGTTCGTGTAGAAAGCGAAGCTGTATTAGGTGCCAATGTAGTTTTGACTGCTTCCACTAAGATTATTGATGTAACAGGCGAAACTCCTGTAGAACGTAAAGGTGTCGTCCCCGCGCGATCGGTGGTTATTCCTGGAAGCTATACCAAGAAATTTACGGCAGGTGAATATCAAGTGCCTTGTGCTCTTATCATCGGAAAACGCAAAGAAAGCACCAACAAAAAGACCTCGCTCAACGATGCGTTAAGAGAGTATGATGTAGCTGTGTAGTTTTTCTCTTTAGAAAGCCATTCAACTATCCTATCTTTGCCTCGTATTACAGAACTTTCTTGCGTGCAGCCTATAACCGGACTTCTTATTACCTACAACGAAGAGCAGAATATTCGCAGATGCCTAGACTCCATAGCATTTACGGATGAAATTATTGTGGTAGACTCCTTCAGTTCCGATAAGACTATGGATATCGTGCAGAAAGAATATCCAAAAGCCAAAATTTGGCAGCGCCCTTTTGAAAATTTCACGGATCAAAAAAGTTTCGCCTTGGCCCAAGCCTCAAACGATTGGGTCTTTTTTATCGATGGGGATGAGGAAATGACACCCGCACTTCAAAAGGAAATTGAAGGAATCCTCACATTAGATTCGCAACCCTATAACGGCTATTGGATCTATCGACAGTTCT
>CAWUKP010000404.1:0-2114 GCA_963922975.1 uncultured Spongiivirga sp.
TGAAGACGCATCCCAAGATCTTTACGAGCATTATAGTTTTACCGCTGATAAAGGACAGGCTCCTTTGCGGGTCGACAAATTCTTGATGAATCGTATCGAGAATGCTACCCGAAACAAAATTCAACAAGCGGCCAAAAACGGCAATATTTTCGTGAATGGTGCGCCTGTCAAGCAGAACTACAAAGTAAAGGGTGAAGATGAGGTAAAAGTACTTTTTGAACACCCGCCACACGAGTATTTGCTGACCCCTGAAGACATTCCCCTCGATATCATATATGAGGATGATACCCTTCTAGTTGTCAATAAACCCGCGGGTATGGTGGTACACCCCGGACACGGCAATTATACAGGCACCCTAATCAATGCCTTGATTCATCACTTTGAAAACCTACCCGAGAATAGCAGTGGTCGCCCCGGATTGGTACACCGCATCGATAAAGATACTACAGGCTTGTTGGTGGTTGCCAAAACCGAAGAGGCGATGACACACTTGAGCGATCAATTCGCCGCCAAAAGTTCAGAGCGAGAATACGTAGCGCTGGTTTGGGGTGATGTGAAGGAAGACGAAGGTACCATTGAAGGACACATTGGAAGACATCCCAAGAATCGGTTACAAATGACCGTCTTTCCCGAAGGTGATCACGGAAAGGATGCGATTACACATTACAAAGTGCTGGAGCGTTTGGGGTACGTCACCTTGGTTTCTTGCCGTTTAGAGACCGGCCGTACCCATCAAATTCGGGCGCACATGAAGTTTTTAGGGCATACGCTTTTTAACGATGAGCGTTATGGTGGTGAAAAGATTCTGAAAGGCACCACGTTCACCAAATACAAACAATTTGTCGAGAACTGCTTCAAGGTGTTGCCCAGAACTGCCCTTCATGCCAAAACACTGGGTTTTAAACATCCTGAAACGGGCGAATTCATGCGTTTCGACTCTGAAATTCCTGAGGATTTACAACAGTGCATCGAGCGCTGGCGCAGCTACGCGAAACACGCCAAAGAGTAGCCATCAATTCTCTTCATAAAACTATTTGTATCTCTTATTTGTTTGGCCTTTTCTTTTAAGGTACAAGTCGTAACTTTGATACTTGTTGAAGTTAAAACTGCCTTCTATGAAAATAGTCATATCTCCTGCGAAATCTTTGGACTTTGAGTCGCAACTTCCTACGGCCAAATCGAGCGAGGCCGCCTTCCTGAAGGAGGCCGAACGCTTGAATAAGCTTTTGAAGAAAAAATCCGCCAGGGGCTTATCTAAGCTCATGAGCATTTCTGCAGCGCTAGGTCAGCTTAATTACGAGCGGAATCAGGAGTGGAGTTTGCCGTTTTCTGCAAAAAATGCACGGCCCGCAGTGTATGCTTTTAGTGGAGATGTGTACCGCGGATTGGATGTGTATAGCCTTCCAGAAGCAAAAATTGATCGCATGCAAGACTCTCTTCGGATTTTATCGGGTCTTTACGGTTTGTTGAAACCGCTGGACCTCATGCAGCCCTATCGCTTGGAGATGGGCACTCGCATGCCTGTAGGAGTTAAAAAGAATTTGTATGAATTCTGGAAGCAAAAAATCACCGATCAATTAAATAACGAATTGACGGATGGTGATTTCTTAGTGAATCTGGCGAGTAATGAATACTTCAAGGCTATCGATACCAAAAAGCTAAAGGCACCAGTCATTACGCCAGTATT
This sequence comes from uncultured Spongiivirga sp., assembly GCA_963922975.1. Classification (GTDB taxonomy): domain Bacteria; phylum Bacteroidota; class Bacteroidia; order Flavobacteriales; family Flavobacteriaceae; genus JANQRC01. The sequence continues at coordinate 1,688 of CAWUKP010000404.1, forward strand.
CAAAGACTTCAAAAATGGGGAGTATAAGACGATAATGACCTTCGCAAAATTGGCTAGAGGATATATGACACGTTATATTTTGGATACAGACGCCCAAACTATGGAAGACTTAAGAGGTTTCGATTACGAGGGTTATGGCTTTAGCGAGGCGATGTCATCAGATACTGAACTAGTCTTTACACGATAAAAAAAATAAGCGTGAAATGCACGCTTATTCTTCTTTTTCTTCTTTTTCTTCTTTGGCAGCCGCCTTTTTGGGTGCGGCCTTCTTGGTTTTAGTGGTGGTGGTTTTTTTGGCTGCTGGTTTTGCAGCAGGTTTAGATTTTGTAGCTGTTTTTTTCTTAGGGGCACTTACTACCACTGCACTTTTATTTTTCCGTTTACGTCTCACGCCATAGGTGCCACGAACAATATTTCCTCGCTTTGT
>CAWUKP010000405.1:0-2109 GCA_963922975.1 uncultured Spongiivirga sp.
CTATTCTGATCAATGATGCCGAGGTAGTCTCTAAATCCTATCCAGATTTTTGGAAAGATTTAGAGAAAATCGGGTTTAAAATCGTAACTGTTTAGCGTATCCTACCTGTATTTCATGGAAGCCATTGGTGTCCCATGTGCTTGTATTGGTATATCGATAGCGGAAGAAATATCGATTTGTCTTATTGGGCTTGAATTGTAGGTGCATTTCCAATTGATGCAGCCACTTGAAATCGTCAAAACCCGTTTCCAGAAAGTTCTCTTCTACGGAGATATCCTCAAAATCTTCTGTTACCGTATTGAATCGAATAGGTCTAAATCTAAAAAATCCGCCATAGCGTTCTTCAGGACGAACACGAAGCAAAACTTCTGGATAGAATCGCCAAGTACTCACCTGATCAGTGGTGCGCACCCCTGTTTTCGTGATCTCATCATTTTCGAATGTACGTAGAGAATCTACTGCCAACGTACGACCATATCTAAAACCTCCATTGAATTCAATACGCGACTTTAGCGTAGGCATATCCAACATCATCAAATTGATATCTGCACCGACGGAAAGATTTTCATAGCGTAATAATTCAATATGAGTCGTATATTTTGTGGGGGTGTATGCACCATTGGAGAAGGCATCGCGATAAAGCACAGGCATTTCCTTATCACCTTGACCAATTCGCGACCAAACACCGTGGATATCCAAGTAATTGAAAATCCCAAAGTTGGCACCTCTTCCCACTTTGCTCAACCAATCGCCATAGCGTCTTGTAAACAAAGGAATATTTTTTGACACCTCAAACTGAACAAGACTATTGGGCTCTTGTTCATCAAAACCTATAAAGTCGCTGAATACCTTAAACTCAAGCAAGTTTGAAGTTTTATCCTTTTTGAGTACCACAAAGCCTTTCTCAAACCTTTCGTCCTTTTCTCGAAGCGTGATGGTTTCGTCCTTTGGGCTGAAATTGGTTCTGTCGTTGGCATGTTTTTGAACGTACATTGATAAGGCTTCTCTAAGCGACATGACAAAGGATTTCTTTTTGCCATTGAAATGATAGAGATTGTACGTATCAAAATCGGCAAAATCTGATTTGGCACTAAAGCCAATCGGGAATTGATTTTCAAACTTCAATTCGCTACCAATAACGTACTTGTACTCTTTTACTTCTTTTTTCGTACTATCAACTACTGCACTCGTTTTAAATAGTGCCTCAAACAATTGTGTAATTCGTTGTCTTTCGTCATAATTGAGTGATTCAGGTAGCCTAGCCCCTGTAATCTTACCTACAATCGTTACATTCTCTAGAAAGCCATCGTTAATGTCGAGCTCCAAGCTTTCCATCTTGAATTCGAAAAGTGAAATAGATTCGAGTAACTGGTTGATTTGAAGCTTAGTTCGATCCAATTCAATCTCAATTTGTTTCACCTGATCAGTGGTCTGTTTGAATTTCTTTTGATCTGCAATTATCACCTTTTGTAAGGAATCTACAATAGGCGAAATACTTTTTGATAAGCTCTGGGAAGCACTGATAACGTCATCTTTTATTTTTTCACTTTCGTCTTCATCAAAAGAGATAAAACTATTGCGTGCAGAGAGAATAACTTTGTACAAGGAATCCGAATACTTCTTATTAATTACTTGTGAATTCGTATCAATTAAACTTCTGAGTTTCTTTACTCCTATCTCTATAAACCTCCACTTGTTCTCATCATAATCATAATCACTCCAGCTTAAATCTTCCCAATAATCCTTTTTCATGTGGCTTAGGAAGGCGTTTACGGATTTCACTAGGGTATCGGTCGTCTTGATTTTGGTGTTCAATTGCTTCACTTTTTCTCTTTCATCTTTGAGCGATTTTTTCGAATCTGCGAATTGTCGAACGCGCTTTTCAAATAGAGGGTTTCTAAGTTTCTTTAAGACCGCTTCATTTCTTTTTTTGTTGGCATAATAGTCCAAAAATTGATGTCTTCTCATCCAAGGCGTAAGTTCAACATTGAAAAGGGTGTCATTGCCCAATGACAAGGTATCTACTTGTTTAATATCGCGATAACGGTTTTTAAATATGCGTTTCTTCTTATCAACTAATTTTACCTCTTTCAGACTCGTAAGCTCCGA
>CAWUKP010000406.1:0-2057 GCA_963922975.1 uncultured Spongiivirga sp.
CCTTTTTCCGCAATGGCCAAGTCCATCAAGGTAGGTTCACCTACTATGGCCACATCTACGGCTGGAAGTTGAGGGAGTACGCTGTTCAAGCCATTGGGTCCAGAAGTTTCTTCTTCTGCCGAGGCTACCATCACTAGGTTGTAGTTCAGCTCCTTTCGACCATAGAAATAGGTGAAGGTAGCCAACAACGAAACTAAACAACCACCCGCATCATTACTGCCAAGCCCATAGAGTTTACCGTCTTCGATGCTTGGCTGAAAAGGATCGCGTGTGTACGCTTTATTGGGTTTCACCGTATCATGATGAGAATTGAGCAAGAGCAACGGTTTCCCTTCTTCAAAATGCTTGTTGAAAGCCCAAATATTGTTCTGATCTCTTTGAAAGGGAATGTCGAATTCGCGAAACCACGCTTCAATCAAGGTCGCCGTATGCGTTTCCTCACCAGAAAAAGAAGGCGTGGCAATCAGTTGTTGCAAAAGCGCGATGGCTTTGGCTTGTAAGTTGGCTATATCGGTCATGGGTGAATTCGTGTATACAAGTTATGAGTTTTTTGCAGCATGTGTTCATTGCCAATACGCACTTCAGAAACGCCACGCTCAAGCGCTTGAAAGGCATTTGACAATTTCGGAAGCATGCCGTCTGCGATAATTCCTTCCTTTCTTAACTCCAGATAGCGTTCATAATTCAGTGCTTCTAGCAGTGAGTTTTCATCAGAAACATCTAATAAGACGCCTTGTTTTTCGAAGCAGTACAAAAGGTTGGTTTGGTACTGTTTACTCATGGCCGTGGCAATTTCTGCGGCAATCGTATCCGCATTGGTGTTCAAAAGTTGCCCTTGTCCATCGTGCGTCAAAGCACAAAACACAGGTGTCAGTCCTTGGGTCAATAGCTGATGAATCGCCTGTGTGTTCACGATCTTGATATCCCCCACAAAACCAAAGTCGATGGTTTGAACAGGACGCCTTTCGGCAAGTATAGTGTTGCCATCCGCGCCGGATAGGCCAATGGCATTGCACCCTTCAGCTTGCAAGTGGGCTACGATTTGTTTGTTGGTCAGTCCGCCATAAACCATGAGTACTATTTCCAGAGCGGTTTGATCGGTGATACGTCTGCCATCAATCATTTTAGGGGAAATCCCCATGGCTTTTGAGACGGCTGAAGCTTTCTTTCCACCACCATGCACTAAAATCTTGGGTTCGGAAAGTAGTGTAAAATCTTTGAGAAAAGCGCTTAGCTTTTTGGTGTCTTCAATGACGCCACCTCCAATTTTAACGACGCTGAGCTTATTCATGTTCCAATAGTTTTTTGAGCACCCACTGCGCGGCAAAAGTTCGGTTGTTGGCTTGCGGGATTACAATACTTTGCGGACTGTCGAGTACTGCATCTTCAACCACTACATTCCGGCGCACTGGCAAACAATGCATAAACCGCGCTTTATTGGTGAGCTTCATTTTTTCTGCGGTGACCATCCAATCTTCATCTCTGCGCAGCACCTCGCCGTAATCGTGATAGCTACTCCAGTTTTTAGCGTAGATGAAGTCCGCCCCCGCGAAAGCCTTGTTTTGATCATGGGTGACCGTTACATCTTTCATGATATCTGGGCCTAATCCGTAACCTTCTGGATGCGTTACGATCAAATCGACTGCCTGGGTTTTCATGATGTGTACAAAGGAATTAGCCACCGCATGTGGCAAGGCCTTTGGGTGTGGAGCCCATGTCAGCACTATCTTTGGTTGTGTTTTTTGGGTGAATTCATGAATGGTGAAGGCATCGGTTAAGGCTTGTAGTGGGTGAGCGGTAGCACTTTCCATATTCACAACGGGAACGGTGGCGTACTTTTGAAAACCTTTGAGAACCATTTCTGCCTCGTCTTGCTCTCGATCAGACAAGTTTGCAAAGGCGCGCACTGCCAGGATATCGCAGTATTGCGAAACCACCGCAGCCGCTTCTTTGATATGCTCAGCTTTTCCTGTATTCATGATGCTACCATCTTCAAATTCTAACTGCCAACCTTCTTGCCCGAAATTCATGACCATCACTTGCATACCCAAATTGAG
>CAWUKP010000407.1:0-2050 GCA_963922975.1 uncultured Spongiivirga sp.
TGAATTTGGCTTTCTTTTCAATATTGTCTTCGCTGGCATAGCGAATCAATCCTTTAGGAAGATTGACGCTTTCCATCATATGATCGCAGGCATCGATGCATGCCGTACAATTCACACATTCCAATTGGGTGCCATTGCGAATGTCAATACCTGTAGGACACACATGCACACATTGAAAACAATCAATACAATCGCCTTTTCCCGTTGCGGCACGATCTTCGTTCTTCCGAAACTTCGCACGTCCTACTTCTTTTTCTCCGCGTTTATGATCGTAAGCCACTACAATCGACTTGTTGTCGAGCAATACGCCTTGCAAACGGCCGTAAGGACAGGCAATGATGCATACTTGCTCTCTGAACCAAGCAAACACAAAGTAAAAGACAGCTGTAAAAATTAGAAGTGAGATAAAGGTGCTCAAATGCGCAAGCGGACCGTTAGTGACATAGCGAAGCAATTGATCACTTCCAATTAAATAAGCCAGAAATACATTGGCAATCAAAAATGAAATGATAAAAAAGACCATCCATTTGAGTACGCGTTTCCTAATCTTTTCGGCATTCCATGGCATCTTTTGAAGACGTATTTGTTTGCCCCGATCGCCATCAATCCAGTACTCAATACGGCGAAAGACCATTTCCATGAAAATGGTTTGCGGGCAAATCCAGCCACAGAAGATACGTCCAAAAGCTACGGTAAAAAACACGACAAAAACTACCCCAATAATCATCATGATGACAAAGAGGTGGAAGTCTTGTGGCCAAAAGGGTTGTCCAAAGATATTGAAGCGGCGCTCCAATACATTGAACATCAAAAATTGATTTCTGCCAACTTTGAGAAAGGGAGAAACAAACAAAATCGTAAGCAAGACATAGCTGACAACCTTACGCCATTCATAGTATTTGCCCGAAGGTTTTTTTGGAAATATCCAGGCGCGCTTACCCTCGGCAGTAACCGTGGCAATACTATCTCTGAATACTTCGTTTTCGGGCACTTCCAAGGTATACGATCTTTAGTTATTGATAAGCATACTTACTGCAGTAGAATCGACAACCACCTCATTTTCGGGTGTTGCTTCGGTCGGTACTGGTGCATCTGGATCTACCCATATTTCACCTTCAGCAGCTTTGGGTTCGGCTGGAGTGGTACCCTGTAAGCTGAGTACGTAGCTGGCGGCTTGTGCAATTTCAGAGGGTTTGAGTTCGGCTTTCCAGGAAACCATTCCCTTTCCATCACGTCCACCTTCCGAAATCGTACTGAATACATTTTTGATCCCACCACCTAAAATCCAATACTCATCGGTCAGGTTGGGGCCGATACCACCACCTCCATCGGTTTTATGGCAGACGGCACATTTTTCATTAAAGATGGCTTTTCCAGCGCTCAAATCGCTTGCATCAGAAAGGAGGGTTACGGTATTAACGTCAACTAAATCTTTGGCAGTCTTCTTCCATTCTTCAATGGCAGTTCTGGCTTCGGCCATTTCTGTTTCGAATTCGGTGGCCTGATCGTAATCGTCGAAAATATGGAAGCGCACCAAGTAGATGGCACCGAAAACTATGGTAATATAGAAACCATAGAGCCACCAAGGCGGTAGTCTATTGTCAAGCTCTTTGATGCCATCATAATTATGATCCAGAATGATCTCGTGTTCTTCTTCAATTGGCTTGCTACCTAATAGTTTTTTATAGGTCTTTTTTACCCATCCGAATTCTTGCTCTTTGGCAGCAGCTGCTTTTTGATCAAAACGTTCCCTTGCTTCATCACTGAGAGTTCTGTAAAGCACGCTTTGCAATGCACCTATACAAACTTCGGCGGCAACCATAATGAGTCCGAGAAAGCCAAGAATTCCCCAAAACCATGATTCTTCAAAGGCTTCAGCCGGAGCATCAGGTTTGGCGATGTACATTAAGAACACGGTGGCAATAATTAAAAAAAGTATAATGCGAAGGTAGGATGCGGTACTTCTCATAGTTGATCAGATTTAGCGTTGAAAGTGTCATCCAATGGAATTTGACTGACTTCTTGAATGTGTTGTTTTTTCGCGGTGAAT
>CAWUKP010000408.1:0-2037 GCA_963922975.1 uncultured Spongiivirga sp.
CTTCCACGAGATTTTTGTCCAAAATTCCACTAACCACGGCATGCACCTGATACAAACTGTCGGGTTGAACGGTGACCGATCCGTAGACGGAAGCTGTGATGGTTTTGCGTGTAGGAGTAATGGATAATTCACCATGTCCGCAAGAGAACAGCAGAAGGATGAAACCGAATGTTAAGTATTTGAGTCTCATGGGAAGGTACATTAAGCAACCGTACTCAAAATACGTGATAACTCTTGTAATATTGGATGATAAAAATCATGCTTTAAGAGACTCATTTTTAATGTGGTTCTTTGCAATGTGGATTGTATTTTTGCTCAAATTTTAGCGATGTATAGACTCCTTGTCCGACCTATTCTTTTTCTTTTCGACCCTGAAGCGGTACATCATTTTAGTTTTGGAATGATTCGATTCTTGAATCGTTTAGGGTTGGGATCCTTATTTCGGACCATGTACGCGCTGAAGTCTCCTGCTTTGGAGCGCGAAGTATTTGGGCTGACCTTCAAGAATCCAGTTGGTTTAGCCGCTGGTTTTGACAAAGATGCCAAGTTGTACAACGAATTGGCCAATTTCGGGTTTGGTTTTGTTGAAATTGGAACCTTGACTCCGAAACCGCAATCAGGCAATCCGAAGAAGCGTTTGTTTCGATTGAAAAAAGATAGCGCCATCATCAATCGTATGGGCTTCAATAATGGCGGTGTGAAGGAAGCAGTGGAGCGCTTGAAGAAAAATAAAGGCGTGCTTATTGGAGGAAACATTGGCAAGAATAAAGTAACGCCCAATGAACAAGCAGCAGACGACTACATTCAATGCTTTGAGGCTTTGTTCGACTATGTCGATTACTTCGTGGTGAATGTAAGTTCACCCAATACTCCAGGCTTGCGTGAACTTCAAGATAAAGAGCCTTTAACAGCTTTGTTGAAAACCTTGGTAGCTCTCAATCAAGCAAAAAGGAATCCGAAGCCCATTTTATTGAAGATAGCTCCGGACTTAACCGACGAGCAACTCCTTGACATTATTGAAATCGTAAAAATCACGACCATCGATGGGGTAATTGCCACCAATACGACCATTGAGCGCAATCAATTAAGGTCAGATAGCGACTTGGTAAAAGAACAAGGAGGTCTAAGCGGGAAGCCCTTGACAAAGAGAGCCACGGAGGTGATTCGTTTTCTACACACACGAAGTGAGGGTGGCTTTCCCATTATCGGAGTCGGAGGGATTCATTCTGCTGAAGATGCCTTGGAGAAGTTGGAAGCAGGGGCCAGTTTGATACAGCTATATACAGGCTTTGTTTATGAAGGTCCCCAATTGGTCAAGGATATCAATAAGGCCTTATTGAATCACCACTCTTCGAACTAAACTTTCACCTTCGGTGGAGGTTACTTTTACTAAATACAAACCTGTTCCTAAAGCAGAAAGATCTAACCGAATTTGTGTTTGGGCGTCAGCTGACATCGCGTAGACACGTTCCCCCAGCAAAGAATAGACTTCAGCAGAGGCCAGTGGCTCAGCACCTTCAATCGTAAATTGACCATCAACACTAGGGTTGGGATACAGGGCTAGGTTCTGACCACTAATTTCTGGATCGCTCAACACACTTTGTAAGCTAATGGTAAGCGTGCCTACTTTCTCGCTGGAAAAGGGAGCCACACCTTGCAGGCTCGTAATCACACCTTGCGGATTCGTTTCATTATTTGCAGAGGTGTAATGAACGCCACTGTCGGTGCCAGCATCGTACGGATATAAATCTAAGGTGATCGATGTAATCCAATCGCCCTGTGTATCCACTAAAGAGAGGCTGTTTATGGCAATCATCCAATCAGGGCTTGGCGCGATCATGGCCGCCAAGGTAAGTAACGGAAATGCTTCACTGACTTCAATATTGGTCATGGTGGCGCTACTCTCAGCGGCGAAAGGGGTAAAACCTTCTTGTAACCATTGGTTCGCTGTTCCATTGCCGATAGCGGTTGCCACTTCGTTGTTAAAAGCGGTATTGTTTCCGAGTTCTGCGACGTTTTGAATCCCTTGCGAAGCTT
>CAWUKP010000409.1:0-2033 GCA_963922975.1 uncultured Spongiivirga sp.
TTGGCGTAGGCATAGCCTTGCATATGACAAATACCGCGACGGATGGGCGACAGCAACTCTAGTTTAAAAATAAGCGTATCGCCGGGATGCACCATCTGCTTGAATTTCACATTATCGATCTTCATAAAGAAGGTGAGATAATTTTCAGGGTCGGGCACTGTGCTTAACACCAAAATACCACCAGTCTGCGCCATGGCCTCAACTTGCAAAACGCCTGGCATAACGGGTGCTCCAGGAAAGTGCCCCTCGAAAAAGGGTTCATTCATGGTCACATTCTTCACGCCAACAACAGATCTGTCGGTTAGCTCCAATATCTTATCTACTAATAAGAATGGTGGGCGGTGTGGCAACATCGACATGATTTGGGTGACGTCCATTAAAGGCTCTTGATGCAAATCGAAATTTGGCACCTTGTTGCGCTTTTCTATTTTGATGATTTTCGAAAGTTTCTTGGCAAACTGCGTATTGACGAAATGGCCCGGTTTGTTGGCAATAACCTTCCCGCGAATTTTGGTGCCCACCAAAGCCAAATCTCCGATGACATCTAAAAGTTTGTGACGCGCGGCCTCATTGGGATGATGAAGGGTTAAGTTATCTAATATACCGTTTGGTTTTACGGCAATAGAATCCTTTTTGAAGACGACTTTTAGTTTCTCCATGGTTTCGGGTGAAAGCTCTTTATCGACGTATACAATGGCGTTGTTAAGATCACCCCCTTTGATCAAGCCGTGTTCTAAGAGCATTTCCAACTCATGCAAAAAACTAAAGGTTCGTGCATTGGCTATTTCGTCCTTAAAATCAGAAATATGTTTTAGCGTGGCGTTTTGAGTGCCTAATACTTTGGTCCCAAAATCGACCATGGTGGTCACCTGATATTCTTCCGCGGGGATGACTGTTATCTCACTGCCTGATTCTTCGTCAACATAGGAAATCACGTCCTTCACCACATATTCATCTAAAGGAGCGTCTTGATCCACAATTCCCGCTTCCAACAGTGCTTCGACGAAAAACTTCGAGGAACCATCCATGATGGGCGGTTCTGATTCGTTCAATTCGATCAGTACGTTGTCGATTTCCAAACCTACGAGCGCTGCGAGCACATGCTCTGACGTTTGGATCTTTACGCCTTTCTTTTCAAGATTCGTTCCACGTTGGGTGTTCACCACGTAATTGGCATCTGCCTCAATTAGTGGCTCTCCTTCTAAATCTACTCGTTTAAAGGCGTAGCCATGATTGATTTCCGCAGGTTTAAAGGTCATCATGACCTCCTTGCCTGTATGAAGGCCCACGCCTTTTAGGGTGGTCTCCTTCGCAATAGTTCGCTGCATACGAACGTCGCTACTCATCTCGATTGATTTTTTTTTCTACTTGATTGATGGTTTTTACTAGTTTGGGCAAATTTTTGAAAAGTACATACGACTTGTTATAGTCGCCATAATTCAGTGCTGGCGAGCCCTGTAGTACTTCGTTGTCCTTTACATTGCGACCGATTCCGGATTGCGCCTGGATTTTGACATTATCGCCAATATTGATATGACCTACAATGCCTACTTGCCCACCGATCATGCAATTTTTTCCAATTTTGGTAGAACCAGCAATTCCCGTCTGAGCGGCAATAACGGTATTCTCCCCTATTTCTACATTGTGAGCAATTTGGATTTGGTTGTCGAGCTTCACACCTTTGCGGATAACGGTCGATCCTAGAGTGGCTCGATCGATGGTGGTTCCTGCTCCGATATCTACATGGTCTTCCAGAATTACATTCCCTGTTTGTGGTACTTTCTTGTATTCTCCGTTGTCGTTAGGGGCAAAACCAAATCCATCTGCGCCAACAATGGCACCACTATGAATGACACAGTGGTTTCCGATGATGGATTCCGAGTATATTTTCGCACCCGCGAAGATGACAACATCATTGCCAATAGTTACATTATCTCCTATGTACACATTCGGGTAAATCTTGACATTTTCGCCAATTTGCACATTGTCGCCTACATAGCTAAAAGCACCCACATAAATCTGGCTTCCATAGG
>CAWUKP010000410.1:0-2027 GCA_963922975.1 uncultured Spongiivirga sp.
CAATATCCTTCAAGCATTCGATCGCCTATTAAACAATAAGACGAAAAAAATGGTACGGCTTTTATTGCTTTCGTTACTGCTTTGTCTGTCTTTTTCTTGTAGGGGACAAGAAACAATGGCCCAGGAGCCGTATACCTATAAATCTGGAAGTCCAAATGGTATTGGTAAATGGTACATGGGTCGTGAAATTGCTTACGTAATGGGCTATCAGGGTATGGCCTGGTTGGAACGGTCCGAGCGTGAGGCAGAAGAGAAAACTAGTTTGCTTTTACAGAACATGAACATTCAGGTGGATGATACCATTGTTGATATCGGAGCGGGTTCCGGGTATCATGTTTTCAAAATGGCGACCATAGCCTCCAACGGGTTGGTGTTTGCGGTAGATATTCAAGAAGAAATGTTGGCTGCTATAGATACCAAAAAACAGCAATTGGGTGTGTCTAATATTGAACTGATTCAAGGAAGTGAAAAAAGTATCAATCTTCCTGAAGAATCAGTAGATAAAATACTGATGGTAGATGTCTATCACGAATTTGAGTTTCCCGTGGAGATGTTGGCCTCTATCAAAAAGGCCCTGCGCGATGATGGAATGATCTTTTTGGTAGAATACCGAGGCGAGGACCCAAGAGTCCCTATTAAAAAACTTCACAAAATGACCGAGGCACAAGCGGTTCAGGAGTTTGCAGCTGCGGGTTTTATCCTTCAAAAGAATTATAGCAATCTTCCTTGGCAACATTGTATGGTATTTATAAAATCCAATGAATGAATATATTATGTCGTATTTACGGTTAAACCGTACTAAAAGTAATTGACGAATGTTTACTTTTAAGTGACCAAAAATTCTTCTTGCATTCCCCTCAACTAGCTCTTCAGATAGCATCGTGTATTCGTAAACAGAATTCATTGATGGCATGAAACTAGGGTACAAGCTTAAAAAGATGAGAGAGGCCAAAGGCATTTCACAGCAAGATGTTGCCGATACGCTGGGTATTTCTCAGAAGACCTATTCCAATTATGAAAGCTGTAAAAGTTCGCCATCCATTGAAAAACTTTGTGGTCTTTCCAAAATTTTAGAGTTTGATATCGTCGGGCATTTGGAGGAACTCGGAGCAACGTCTCCTAAAAATCCTCAGATAACTAGCATGAAGCCAGCCCCGCATGATCCCCACATACTTCTTCATTTGGTGAAGAACTACGAGCTCATTATTAAAGACAAGGAAGAAATCATCAAACTGCTCAAGGAACAAATTCAGCGCCTTGAGAATTCCGGATTTCAGTAATATTTTACTAGGAGTGCCGTATGTAGTATTCCTGTACTGAGCTTTAGTACATTTCTTCTGGATAGCTCTATACCTATTGATCAACTTTGTAGAACCCTCTTCGTTCGAACTCCTCATTATTTACTGCTTAATACCACAACATCATGATTATCATTGTATGCACTGACGACCCTGAATTAGAAGAAATCGCACAGGAATCCATAGAGGCGCATCCTGGCGTATTTGGAGCGTATTATAAGGTCTTCGACGATGAGATACCTAGGTTAGGGGCGCACGAACATCTATACATCATTGCCCATGGGGCCTATAAAGGTGATGATGGAAATCCGGTAGTCGGTGACAGAGACCTCCACAGGGCATTTTACATGAATGCACTAGGACTACTAAAAAATATTGGGGGCATATTTCCAGGAAACTATGACGGCAGCATCCTAGTAGATGCTTGTGAGGCCACAAAGCACAATGCCTATACCTTTAGCTTTATTGAGGTGCTACAGGCACATGTACAGACAAGGTTTCCCAAAACTATAGTCTACGGTCGAAACGGAGTGGGCAATGGCTTGATTCCACCGTATACAAGCAAAGGGTGGGTTCGCGCCGGCTGGACATTTGATGACATAGGTATTCCTGACACTTCCAAATCGGGTGCATCCTTGCCTCATACACTCGAAATGGCCGTCATGCCACCAGAAGCACCGGGAGAAAGTCAATCTGCAAATAGACAATACGTCTTTAACCAAACCGGAA
>CAWUKP010000411.1:0-2023 GCA_963922975.1 uncultured Spongiivirga sp.
AACATAAATCCGCGAATCGATTCACCACCAAAAATGAAGATAGCCAATAGTACCACCAAGGTGGTCAGCGAGGTGTTCAATGTTCGGCTTAACGTACTGTTCAAGGCACCATTCACCGTTTTGTTGAACGGCCAAGTAGCGTGCTCATTCATGAATTCACGGATACGGTCGAATACCACCACCGTATCGTTCAAGGAATAACCAATTACTGTTAGTATCGCCGCAATAAACGCTTGATCGATCTCCATGTTGAACGGCATGATCTTATACGTAAGCGAGAAGATTCCCAATACAATCAGCACGTCGTGGAATACAGCAGCAACCGCACCTAGTGAGAACTGCCACTTGCGGAAACGAATCAAGATGTACAGGAATACTACAATCAGCGAGCCAATAATTGCCCAAACAGACGATTGCTTGATATCATCCGCAATGGTTGGACTCACCTTGTATTGCTTCATCAAACCAACTTGCTTGTCTTCGTCATTTCTAATGAAATCATCATAGGTCAACCCTGAAGGCAAATATTTCTGAAGGCCTTCAAACAACTTTTGTTGTACTTCGGTATCCACTTCTGTACTAGCTTCGTCGATTTTGTACTTCGTGGTTACTTTGATCTGGTTATCGTCTCCAAAGGTTTTAACCTCTGCACTACCGTACACAGCAATCAGATCGGCTTCGATTTCTTCGGGACTCACTGCATCTACAAAGCGTACCTGGTACGATCTACCTCCAACGAAATCAACACCTTGGTTAAGACCCGCTGTAGAAAGCGACCCTAAACTTACTGCCAACAAAATTCCCGAGATCACGTAGGCAACTTTTCGTTTGCCTAGAAAATCGATTTTCATATTTCGGAAGAGATTCTTCGTGATGGCAGTAGAGAAATCTAATGCCTTGCCTCTGTTCACATACCAATCAACCAATAACCTTGTGATGAAGATCGCCGTGAACAAAGAAGTGGCAATACCGATCAAAAGAGTAGTTGCGAAACCTTTGATAGGACCGGTTCCCAGCACGAAAAGAATCAAGGCGGTAAGACCTGTCGTGATGTTCGCATCTAGAATCGAAGACAAGGCGTTCTTAAACCCATCTTCCACCGCCTGTTTCATACCTTTTCCCTTGGCAATTTCTTCTCGAATACGCTCAAAGATCAGTACGTTAGCATCCACCGACATACCAATGGTCAAAACGATACCCGCTATTCCAGGAAGCGTCAGTACGGCACCCAATCCGGCAAGAATACCAAAGATCAACAAGATGTTCAAGGCCAAGGCGAAGTCTGCAAAGAGACCTGCACGGCCGTAGTAGAAGACCATCCAAAGTAGAACAAGCACTAGCGCGATGATGAACGACATCAAACCGCTTTGTACCGCTTCTTGTCCGAGTGATGCACCCACCACTTCGGCTTCGATAATTTCAGCTTTCGCGGGTAACTTACCTGCACGAAGTACGTTGGCTAAGTCGATCGCTTCATTGATCGTAAAGTTTCCAGAAATCTCAGTACTCCCGCCAGAGATCGCACCTTTGGATACGCCTGGAGCTGAATACACAATGTTATCTAAAACCACTGCGATATACCCTCTTTCTGTAAATGCCTTTCCAGTCATTTCTTCCCAGGTACGCGCACCAGCACCGTTCATTTGCATAGATACGGCGGGCTTTCCGAGTTGATCGTAGGTATTCTGGGCGTCTGTGATCACGTCTCCGTTCAATGGCGGCTCGTCTTCACGATTGCTTTCCAAGGCATACAAATCTACTACCTCAGCATTCTTTTCTTCGATGTGCCATACAAACTTGGTGTAACGCTTGTCATTCGGCAAAAGGGAGCGAATCTCAGGACGATTGAGATACTCCATCATCTTGTCTTTGTTCTTGATTGGCACAGAAGCTATAGCTCCTGGTCCTGTGGTACCAGGACCATCGATAAGCTCGAACAGTGGATTGATCTGATCCGCTACTTGCGTAGAATCTGCCTCTACCCCCGCGAGTAATTTATCAATCTCATCCTGATCTTCTTCCT
>CAWUKP010000412.1:0-1995 GCA_963922975.1 uncultured Spongiivirga sp.
CCAAAATGCACTAGAGTTTTCCGAAGTAAAAGCGCGCGAGGTCATGGTGCCACGCACCGAAATTATGGCCGTAGAACTGCGCGAAACCCCCAAAAATTTGCGAAAGATATTCAGCGATACAGGCTACTCCAAAATTTTGATCTTTCGCGACGACATTGATGATATTATTGGGTATGTGCATTCCTTTGAACTCTTCAAGAAACCGAAAACACTGCGCAGTATTCTTTTACCCGTTGAGTTCGTGCCAGAAACCATGTTCGTGCACGAAATTCTAGATCTTTTAATCAAAAAGAGAAGAAGCATCGCCGTGGTCTTAGATGAATACGGAGGAACCTCTGGTATGATTACAGTGGAAGACATCGTAGAAGAACTTTTTGGCGAGATTGAAGATGAGCACGATTCTGTAGCACTCCTCGAAGAACGACTCGGAGAAGAAGAGTTCTTATTCTCCGCCAGATTAGAAGTAGATTACGTTAATCAAGAGTACGATCTTCAACTTCCTGAGAGCGAGAATTACGAGACGCTAGGTGGACTCATTGTGCACCATACCGAAGAAATTCCACAAAAGGATGAAGTGGTGCGCATCGAAAATTTCAAGTTTACTGTGGAGGCGGTTTCCAATACCAAAATCGACACACTTCACCTCAGAATTCTAGACGAAGAATAACAATAAAAGGGCAGGGCCTCAATTCCTTAAATTTACCCTTTTATTATTCCTGCTAAACTCGTATTTTCGCCGACTGTAATTAGATTAAAGACAAGCATTCATGGCAATTTTAGGGAGCATTCGTAAGCGTGGAATTTTCTTGATCCTGGTGATCGGGATGGCGCTTTTTGCATTTGTGATTGGAGATATTTTTAACCGTGGAGGAGGAACCACTTCTCGTACCTTGGCAACCATCAATGGTGAAGAGATCTCCATGGACAGTTTTGGAAGGGAAGTAGATCAGGTGGAACGTCAGTACGGCAATATCAGTAGTACCCGTGCAGCGAATATCGTTTGGGATCGAAAAGTGCGCGAAGCCGTGCTGTCAGAGCAGTTTGATGGCCTAGGTATCGATTTAGGAAAGGATGCTATTTTCGAGGCGCTACCAACCATTCCAAAGTACGGTCAAAACCCAGCCTTTTTAACTAATGGGGTATTTGATAAGGATAAGTTTATTGAACTCATTGCCGAATTCAAGTCAACGAACGATCCTCGCTATACCGAGTGGAAAACCGATGAGGCGCAAATCACAAAGTTCTTAAGTGAGAGTATCTATTTCAACTTGATCAAAGCTGGATCCATTGCCACCCTAAAAGAAGGCGAATTGGAGTACCACATGGAAAACGACAAAGCGGATATTCGCTACATTCAAATTCCTTACACCAGCATCGCCGACAGTACCATCACCGTAACAGATGCTGAGGTGAAAAAATACATCGATGCGCATGCTGATGAATTCGAAGTAGAAGCTTCTCGAGATATGCAGTATGTTTTCTTTCCTGAGGAGCCTTCTGAAGAAGACTTCAATGCTGCCAAAGAAGATTTAGCTTTATTGCTGACCGAACGCGTTGAATATAACGATGTTTCGAAACTGAGCGATACCATTCCAGGTTTTCAAGATGCGGAAGATGTAGCTCAGTTTGTGAACAGCAACTCCGACATCAAATATGAAGACAAGTACAAGTTTGAAGATCAATTGCCTGTCGGGCAAAAAGAGGCTTTGAAGAATTTGGAAGCAGGTCAGTTGTACGGTCCTTACAAGGATGGAGATTTTTACAAACTGTCTAAAATGATCGCTTCGGCACAAGTGCCAGATTCTGTCAAAACTGCTCATATTATTATTCCTTTCCAGGGAAGTTTGGCTGCAGATCCTGAAACCACACTAAACAAAGAACAGGCCAAAAGAAAGATCGATAGTATCTTCCAATTGGTGCGTTCCAACGAAGACAAGTTTGCTGAAGTTGCCGATTCCATCAATACAGACGGTACCAAAGGACGTGGTGGAGATA
>CAWUKP010000413.1:0-1988 GCA_963922975.1 uncultured Spongiivirga sp.
CCGAATGGCTTCCCAATCAAAGGTCTCGGCAGTTGCACGGGCATTGGTTGTCAATGCATTCACCAAATTTGGATCTTCTACCAGTTTTATAATGTGTTGGGCCATGTCTTCAACTGCATCAGGGGTTGAAAGTAGTGCATTTTCACCATCCGTCAAAAGAAAGGGGATGCCTCCAACATTGGTCGAAACGATCGGCAGACCCAAGGCCATCGCTTCGATAATGCTTACGGGCATATTGTCAAAATTGGTGGTGTTGATAAAAATATCATAGTCCTCCGCAAGTGAAATCCACTCTACTTTTGACAGCTTACCCGTAAAAGTGACGGCGACGTCTAGTTGATTGGCTAGTTTTTGGCACTCCGCTAATGAAGTATCCTCTTTTTCCGGACCCACCATGCAAAGTGATGCGTCGTAGCCTAAGTCTACCAGCCTTTTGGTAAGCTTGACGGCCATGGCTGGATTGTAGATATGGGCGAAGGCTCTGACCCACAATAATTTACATCCCACTTTTTGTCGCTTTTGAAAAGTGTACTGCGTGAGATCAATAGCATTTGGTATGATCGTTATATCGCTATAACCGTACCGCTCGAAGGCTTCTTTCAGAAAGGGTGAAGGTGAGATCATTCTGAAGGCATTCGAAAACAAGCGTTTGCTGCGTTTGGGATTATTCTGTAGGCGATGTTCCAAGTTGCCACCGTGTAAAATGGTGATGTACTTAATTCCTAAACGTCTGCACAACCAGGCAACCGAGGTGGCGTAGTAAAAGTTTACGGTACTGTAAACATCTATCAAGACCACAGAGGCTTTTCTTCCCTTCGATAAGACGATCCAAAGCATGGCCATCAACCGAACTACTTTGTTTTTTTGGCTCCCGGCCACTACTACTTGATAGCCTTCTTTTCGGAACAGACTGGGTAAGACATCAGCACTTGTGGGGGTTCTCCCATGCTTTGCCAACGCGTTTCCTATGTAAAGTACATGCTCCAAAATGCTTAATAGGCATCAAAATCTAGAAGTTCAAAAGCCACGGAACACTGTTTCAGATTTGGCAGCGCTCCACTTAGATCTTTATAGATCAGATTTAAGGGAGAAGGTTTTAGCTTGTCAGGTAAATTAAAGAAAAGTCCTTTTTGTTTTTGGTATTCGGCTAGGCCAATCCACATGTTAAGCAGTGAAGACTGCCTTGGCAATTGTGAAGGCGAAACGCTATCACCCTTTTTCGAGGTCATAATTCCTGAGATGAACTTTTTCTGCGTGGCGGTTTTTACCAAGTTTTTGGACTGATGATAGTTCGCTTTTGGGTGTTTAAGGCGCCACGACAGTGAATCTTCGTCCCAGGAAGAAGTGAATTCATGACGACTTTTATCGACGTGAATCTTACCCATACCCACTTTCACTTGTAGAGGTCCTACCAAATCAAATCCTAATTTTTTCACGAAGCCATGGGTGCTATTTTGATTGGCTACTCCAATGACAAAGTCATATCCTTCTTCGGCTGCATGCGTGTAAGTTCTATCCGCCAATTTGGTGAACAGGCCCTTTCCTCGATGGTTTTGATGTGTAGCGGTATTGAGCGAGAGGAGTCCTTTTAACTCCTTTCCTTGGAAATGATAGCGAACTGGAATGGTAGCATAATGCGCCGCCAATTCATCTTTCATAAAGGCGTCAAAGCCAAAAACACGACCGTTAGGATTCTCTACATACTGCCATTGTAGATACGAAGTACTAAACTTTTCATCTCCGGCAAATACCTCCGTCAACAAGCTAGCATAGCCAGAAATAGCCTGGGCGTCTGTCGCGATTCGCTTGAATGTATAGTCAGTTTCTGAGCTCATGAGTCGCAATATAGTTAGAGTAGGTCATAATTTGAAAACCAGCCTTCACAATCGCATCTAGTTTTGCGAAGACATTTTTTCTTCCATAGCGCATCAAAAAGTTGTAGAAGGCGCTATCGTTAATTTCAGGATGCATGAACTTTTCCTGTTTGT
>CAWUKP010000414.1:0-1966 GCA_963922975.1 uncultured Spongiivirga sp.
AATGTAGTGCTGTCGTTATGCGTAGCACCCACCAAATCAGACCAATGGGCGTTGGATGGAAAATTGACGTCAGGATGTGTGGTATTACTCCATGTACTGGTGAATGTGATTTCGTAAGTGGCGATACTCTGTGCGGAAGCCATGGGTAAAGCGCTAACAAACAAAATAAGCAGAAAAGCGATCCTTTTCATGGTAAGTTGGTTTATCATTTAGGGACGTAAAGGATCTAAAACCTACAAAAAATTGCGATTTTAACATTTGACAATACTACACTAGAGACTAAAAGTGTCTGATTTTACCAATTGGTAGAAATTTTGATGTTTGGCGGCCATAGACTCTTTCAGTCCTTTGTTGATAAATTCGTTTAATGCTTTTTTTGGGTTCTTGTTGATGTAATTCCCCAAAGCAACTACTTGAATAGCGTTTTGCATTCTGGGTGGTTTCAAGACCTCCTCCCGATACGTTTTATATTTGTCGAATTTTTCTTTGTCGATGGTCTCAACAATACGCAATGCTTTAGACATCTGACTTTTCATTGACAAGAATCCAGATTTACAGTAACTCTGAAAGGTCTTTGACCGCGCAATCTTTGTGGGTGTTTTAGGAGCCGTGTACTTCATATGCTTTTCAACCATTTTACTGGGCTTGATGCTACCTTTGGCAGCATCCGCTAGGGGTATAGAATTCTTACCTGCAAGCGTAAATCCAAAGGCATTACCTACAATCGTGGCATAAATCTTATGAGGGTCTTCTCCTAGAATAATCAATCCGTTCAAAATAAACGCAACTTGACCTAACAGCGCAGGACCAGCCGCCCAGGCAGCTGGATTAGATAGGATCACAGAATTGAGGATGCTACCAACTCTACCGACATTACTAGCAACTCCTATAGCCGTCTCTTCACCGCTTTTGGTGATGGGGGACTCGATTTCCTTTTTTTTCTTGGTGCTAGGGATATCAACTTGTACTGGCTCCTTTTCCTTTTCTTCTTTTGCTTCTTTTTTGGGTTTAAAAGTAGGAGCACTTATGCGTAACCTGACATTTCTGTTAGAAGCCAGTGTGCCTCCAGCTTCTTTATCGACCTCGCCATGAGGTTTTTTAAGTAGGGTGATATTGGAAGATCTTAGCTTTTTATTGAGATAAGCAGCTACTGCATTCACACGGTTACTGGCCAACTCAAGATTATCGGTCTCCGTGCCTCGGTAATCTGCATACCCGTCGAGAGAAATGCTTAGTTTATGACCAAAGCTTATGATCGAAATCTCGCTAATTATTTGGTCAAGTACATTGATGTCGTTCTTATCCAATTGAAAACTACCTGTTGGAAAATAAACATCCGCCACCGCGGAAATACTATTGATCGTAGTATCTAGATCCCCATGAATGATACTTTGATTTTGAAAATTATCAGTGGGTTTGGTGTAATTGCCAGAGACGTAGTTGGGTGAGATGAAGGGCGAATTTATCGATGTGCTAGAACGGGTTTCGTTTTTTGCTTTCTTTCCCATGCCCAAAAATAATTAGAATCTACATCTTAGCTCAGGTAAAAACACCCTATGTTTGTGCCCTTGTGGAAACGTTGCTAGCTTTTTTATTCTCCTCCGTGATACTTACCCTTTCACCTGGTCCCGATATTATTTACGTTTTGCTCCAATCGGTAGCTCGTGGCAAACAATTTGGAATAGCCACTGCTGGTGGATTGGTTTCGGGAATTGTCATTCATACCACTTTAGTGGCCTTTGGGGTTTCTGCACTTATCAAAAAGAGTGATACAGCCTTCTTTGTCATCAAGTTGTTCGGTGCCCTCTATTTGTTCTATTTGGCGTTTAAAGTCTTCCGTTCGGCTCATCACATACAACTGAATACCAACGCAGTGGAAAACAAAAGTTTGAAAGGGCTCTATATTCAAGGGTTTTTTATGAATGTTCTCAATCCCAAAGTAACTATTTTTTTCCTGGCATTTTTT
>CAWUKP010000415.1:0-1965 GCA_963922975.1 uncultured Spongiivirga sp.
TTGCCATTTTTCCTTAGTAAAGCTTCAACCAAAAACTTGATGTTAAAACTGGTAGAACCTGAAAAATAAGCCTTTACAATAATCTTAAACGCTCTTAGAAAACGAAGAAGAGCTACGTTTATTTGTAATTCTGAAGTTAATATTGTCCTTGACTGCAGGTCATATGATTCAAAACCCTGTAGTGCTTCGGAATGAAAATCACCTAATCGTTCACAAAATATTCTTACATCAAAACCTCTATCTATCAACCCTACTACGTGGTCTCTAATAAAGGTTTCAGAAATCTTGGGAAAACCCTCAACCCAAACGACTATTCTTTTACTATTAGACTTACTGTTTCTCAAAAACAAATACCATGTTTGGTTTTAGCATTTTTTTATTGGAGAATAACTTATATAATTTCAATTTACTATTGAATTTATGAATTACCTTGAAAACAAAAGAGAAGAAGTCATTCTTTGGACGAAGTACTGTGTCTCCACCAAAGAGCAATAAAATCCTATTGTAAACTAAATTGGAAAAATAATTCTTTCTAAGTCTTTCTTCAAGGGGTTCTGTGTGAATGGCTACGACTTTCAAATCGTAGATTTCAGCAATTCTTTTGGCCGTGGCCACCGACCAACGCGTGATATGGTGAGGCGGCATGTTGAGCACATGATTTACATTGTTGGTCATCATTGAATCCATACAGGGCACCGCAGTGATCAGGCGACCTCCTTTTTTCAATACGTTGAGCGAAGACTCAAGATACCCTTTCGGATCTGTTACATGTTCAAGCACGTGGAAGGAACAGACCACGTCAAATTCTTCGTCGGTGTCTTCTGCAAATTGCTCCACTGTTTTATTCAACAAGGTGATGCCCTTGGCCGCGGCATCTGAAATGGCTTTATCGTTGAATTCTAGTCCAATGTAGTTTGAATCTTTGATCTTCTCTGCAAAAAAACCAGAACCAGAACCGATTTCTAACACCTTGTCGCCTTTGTTCACGAATTCTTTCGCATAGAAAAACTCTGGTCGATCTGGGCTGTAATAGACATTTCTATTGTGTTGCAAATCTTCGTAGAAACCAGGACTGCCTGCTGACGAAGGATCGAAATAATGAAGGTTACAATTTTTACACTTGTGATAATTCACCACTTCTTGGCCATCAAATTCATTGTCGAGCGGCATGTTAAAGCTGTCAATATACAGCTGTCGGATGTCAGCAACCTTCAATTGCTGAATCACTTTTACATCAGTACTCCTGCAGAGTATACATTCCTTCATAATTCTAATACTTCCAGTTAGTTTGGGCAAACGAAGGGCCCCATTTTGGCATTGGAGTAGCAATGCCATATTTTTCATTCCAATACACCAAAAAATGAACGGCCTCTGGCACGACGTCTACGTCGTATCCTTTTTCACCCAAATAGAGCGAAAGGGCGTAATTGCCAGGAGATAGCGGTATGTCTTCGATGGTAAAGTCGATATAGTCTTTTTGACGTTCAACAGGTAACTTCAAATCGTATTGACGCATGCTTGCGGCCAACACACTGTTATCATTCTCGTCTTTTAGGCTATATCCGAGCACCAAATCCTTGAGTTTTTCCGTATCAAAAAATACCCTGAACGTCAAATCGTTGCCCGTTTTGATGTCCTTCATGGGCGTCCGTATCTCTACTTGAGATATGATAGCGCGCAAGGTTTTAGGTCTTTTGATGTGAGAGACATCCACTAATTGTCCGTTAGATTCCTTGGACTGTGACAGATAGGTCTGCACGACTTCGCCAATTTCACCTTCGAAGGCAATTCTTCCATTCTCCAATAATATACCACGCGTACACAAACTTCGTACAGAGGCCATGTTATGACTCACAAACAGTACGGTTCTATCTCCGCCTCTTGAAATGTCCTTCATCTTTCCGATGGCCTTCTTCTGAAATTCAAAATCACCTACGGCTAATACTTCATCCACCACCAGAATAT
>CAWUKP010000416.1:0-1962 GCA_963922975.1 uncultured Spongiivirga sp.
TGGTAAGCAAGGTGAAACTAGCTCATCAACTTAAAGCGCCAGAATACGTTTTCTTTCTTCTTTTGCCTGTTTAAAGTCTGCACGTTCAGCCAGGGCTTTATCAATCCACTGCGTGGCCTTGGCTTTTTCTTTTTTGTAGCGGTAGATTTGCGCGAGACGGTAATATGCCCATTCTATGGGTACACCGTCTTGTACGCTGTGGTTTTCGATGAAAGTTTGCAAGCAAGCCTCTCCTTTGTCGAGTTGTAGATTGTATTTCGCGCACACTTTGCCAATTTGATAGTGCATAGCATTGCGTTCATGCTTTTTGTAAGCCGTTTCCAAGGTTGCAATCGCCTTTTCTGGGGCTTCACCTGCGCCTTCATAAAAATTGGTGAGCTTTTGATAGCAGGTTACAGATTGCCCCACATTCACCGCTAACTTATAGTATTTCTCGGCATTCTCTGGGTCTTTGCTGTACTCGTATACATAGCCTTTCGCCAAATACCCATCCACTTTCGAGAGTGCTTCCAGCTCGCCAGCATATTTTAGTGCCTTTTTGGTACTACCACCAATTACCCACGGAAGCTGCATGTACATTTCGACCAAGGCCCACCGAGCTTCGATGTGCTGATGATCTAAATCAGCAGCGGTGTGAAACGCTTTTTTGATATCATCAACCAACCCCAAGGCTTTTAGCTTTGGTAATTCTAAGGCTTTCATCCCCAAAACCCCGCCATACTTGTAATGATAGTTGGCATTCTTGGCATCAAGCGCTAGCAGTTTACTGTAGTATGCTTCTGCTTTCTCCCAATCCTTTAAGTGCCCCGCAATATCTCCCAGTTTCTCGAGTGCGTCTTGGTCGGAGGCATTCCCTTCTAGTAATACGGTCGCCTTAGTTTCAGCACTTATAAAATTTCGGGCATCAATAAGTTTTTGAATTTCAACAATCTGCGGGCGTTGCCCATACCCTAAAAGCACTGTAAAAAACAGTAGGAAAGTGATCTTTTTCATGCAAAATTTTAAGCGTCTAAAGGTACATAAAACGTCTATTTTTCAAAAAATGGTATGTCAATTATTAACATTTCATCGATAATAGGAGTGTTTTTGTCTAGAAAAATGGTGAAAAAATCGTACAAAACCGTTTGAAACATATTTTAGCATCCGTTTTGAAGACCCCAAATCTTCAGTAAAACTTAACCTATGAAAAATTCAGTGCTATTAGCCCTTTGGGTTACTGGTTTGTTATGGATTGGCACCTTGGCATCAACACATGCGCAATGTGCGGGTACGGACAACACCGTCACCATCTGTGATAAAGACACAGATCCTTCCCTGCAAAATTTTGATCTTTTTGCCCAGCTCGGAGGAAGTCCTGTTGCTGGTGGTACGTGGATTGCCCAAGATCCGACCAACAATGACGCTTTAGATCCTTCCACAGGTATTCTGAACCTTTGGAATATCAATCAAGCGGCAGTTCATGAATTTACGTATTCGAACTCAGCTTGCGACTCGAGCACCGCTACCGTAACGATCGAGTTAGGCGGCTACGCCGGAGAAGACAATATGGATGGCAATGCCAACGCCTGTCAAGACCTCGGCATCAACCTTTTTTCGTTTGTTGACAGTTCTGTGCCTGGGCTTAATGCGGATCTTAATGGCGAATGGGTAGAAGATCCTGGAAATCCCTCAACGGGTGCATTATCCGCAAACCTTCTGGATGCTCGCAATTATCTAGCTGGTTTTTACACCTTTACCTATACCGTTCCTGCGGTGGGATCCTGTCCAGCAGAAACTGCTACAATTATTGTAGAAATTCATCAAACGCCAAATCCTGGTGAAGGAAGTACGTTGAATTTTTGTGAAACCGATGATTTTAGTGGTTTTACCAATGTAGACCTTTTTGACCAGCTCGTCAATGAAGATAACGATGGTACGTGGACTGACGTCAATGGTACCGGACAATTAAGCGGTCCGCTTGAT
>CAWUKP010000417.1:0-1948 GCA_963922975.1 uncultured Spongiivirga sp.
ATCTATGATATAACTAGTCTGATTGTAAAAATGCGATAAAAACTTTTTAAACCGTTGTTCATTGCTCCAATTGGAAGGATTGAGGATCAAATTGGTACTGAACTTGTTTTGATGTGTTTGAATGAATACCTGATTGGGTAAGAGTACTCTCAGGTATTCAGCTTCGTCTGGAAATTGGGCAATCTCAAACTCATTCAGCTCTTGAATGTTATTGTTGTTGTAATCGATCCAAACGTGCGTTCCTTGCCCAGGCTCTACTTGCACAAAAGTAAATTCCTGTTGTGGCTGCGTGCCTGAGTTGTTTTCATAGGCCAGATTGAAGCGAACTTTGTCTTTAAACAACTTTTGGTTGTACAAGATTCTCGAATTCAGAGATTGTTCGTCGGCTATATTTTCATCTTCGTAATCGAAATCACGATAACTAATAAATACTTGAAGTTGGGCGTCTTTATTCTGAATCAATTGCGATTTAAGATAGTAGGTATTAGAGGTATTAAAGCGCTGCAGTCGGTTGTTTTGAAGGCTATCATTGGTACGAAATCTGTAGCCCACTTCAGCATAAATTTTGGTACTGTCTCCAACACCAAAAAAGGCATTGTACTCTTTGAATCTTTGGCTGATGGGCGTTAGTGAATCATTGCTCCGTACACGCTCTTGATTGTCTTCCATTCTGAAAGCACCGCCTACCCAGCTTTTCTTCATACTTCGGGCAGCCCATGTATTGGAGCGGAAAAAAGTAGAGGTGTTAAGGTTGGAATCGCTATCGAGAATACTATGATTACTGCGCAGAAGCCATTTTTTCAGACGAAGATCGGCACCCAGTAAGTGCCTGTTTCCAATGTAAAACTTATTGATGACTAGGCGTTCGTATTGATAGCGAACGTTGCCTTTTTCAGAATTGGAAAGGTCCAAACCGCCTGTGAGAAGCTGCTGTGTACCCAAAGAGAAGTTTTGATTGAGACGGGTATTGGCTAGAATCGGCAGGTTCCAATCGCGATTGAATTCCACTTGATAAACCCCTTCTAAATTTCTAAAGTCTTCGTTGATATAATCAAAGTTTCCAAAACCGTCTAATTTCCACGACTGATCGAGAATACGCCTTTTGAGATTGAACTTTCCTGCTAAACCCTGATTATCATCATCGTCAATATCGGAGAAAAGATTCTGGTCGTTGTTACTCAGAGCCAATTCAAAGTTCGTACTTGTACGCTCATCTGGTTGATACGAACCGTGCACTACCGCTATTTGAAGTTTGTTAGGAGCCGTCAATTGGATCACAGGTTCATAGCTTCCCTGGCGTACACCGCCAATGGGTGGCACAAATTCAAAGATTCTACCGATGGCGTTGGTCTCAGACAGCTCGTAGTTTCCTTGCCCGAGTCCGACAAAGGAAAATCGCACATTGAAGAGTTCGTCTTCTGGATTATTCGAAAAAACAAAGATTTCAGTTCCGTTGAAGTCCTCTTTGCGATAAAGAATTTTGTTCTCAGAGAAAGAATCCTCGACTGCTGATGGCGCCACCATTTGTTGTTGATCATCGCCAGCATCAGCTAAGATGGCCACTTGATCTTGAGATAAATTTTGTTGAATCGGTTGATTTTTGGCGTCATTCTCACTGTACAGCTGCACCCCTAGACTGAATTTTTCCGCCTGATGTGCCGCCCCACCATAGGCAACAAACCGCGTGTAATTGTTATCGGTGAATTGATAATCGACTGTAATCCGCATGTCTGAAGTAATGGGGAAAGTAGGATTAAAGCGAATTTCCCCAGCGTTGTAATCAATGACATAGTCATTGTTTTCACCTCGCTCTAGCGGAAGACCATTGACATATACCGTCTCACTCCCTGAAACAATCAGGATAAAAAGCTCATTATTGGGGCCTAGAAGCTTGTAGGGCCCTTGATTGCCCTCTTCTCCTTGAAACTGACTCTGCGTATAGCGACCG
>CAWUKP010000418.1:0-1930 GCA_963922975.1 uncultured Spongiivirga sp.
CTTTTTGACCAATCGAAAAATCTTAAAGGTCTTGTATGCCACCTTGCCTATTTTTCCAATGGCTTTGATGATGACGCCGCCAAAGAAGTCAACCACCAAACCTGCTATCCCGATGGCCAAAAGCACCACATCACCTCCTTCAATTCCTTCTATGACTTCAATAATGCTACTCCCTGGAATAAACCCTATTCCTATTTCTACCACAAATTGACTCAGAATCTCGCCAATAGCCGCCCACTCTTCAGCGTTTTGGGGCCAAATGCTCTCGGGGGCAATTGATTTTACATCATCGTAGACCACGGCGGCGACTGAGAGGCGTGCAAGCAGTTCGTAATCGGTAATCAAATATTCATTGAGATGGTTATAGATATCCATCGTGAATTCAGTCACCTTCTTCCAGTCTTCAGTACTCAGCTGGTTTTCTGGATCGAGATCTCGAAAGGCGGCAGCGTGTTCTGGGAAATTTTCGCCATCCATCAAGGTCATGGTGCGACCTATGATTCTGGAAATTAGTTTGCGCGTTGTATTGTTGTTAAGTGCGGCTTGGTCCTTTTCACCCATTAACACTTCGATGACAGCCAAAACTTCTGCTTGGCTCTCATAGGAACCATCATTTTCGTATAGATACTCAGTGAGTGCAGTGAGTTCTTCGTAGTTGTTGGCCAGCCAGTTGTATTGATCGAGGGTAAGGCCCTCAATTTCAATGGCCAGCTGGTCCGGACCGTTAGGATCTGTGATGGTGAAACCGTCATCATTGCCAATGCCATCGCCAAAGGACGGAGGATCTTCATCATCTTGTCCACTGGTGCCTCCGCCACCCCCACCACCATTATCTCCGGGACCGTCTTCATCGTAGTTACCATTTCCACTACTATTACCAACACAGTCTTCTGCCACAAAAGTGATGACCATAAGCTGAATACGTGTTTCGCCATCTTCTTCAAAACATTCTGGACGTTGGCCAGGAGTAACTAAATCTCCATTGCATTTGTCTCGATAGGTAACTTCATAGATCGTTATACAATTGTTCTCACGACTTGTAATCTGACTTTGATTAATGATTTGAGCCTCTATTGAATTGAGGTGTTCTTTGAACGATTGTCCATTGGCATAGATATCCATGATGGGAGTGTCCAAATGATAGGTCAAGAGTAAGGTGCTCTGTATTTCGCCTTCCGCATTTTCTTCAAAAACCACATTCTCTAATTGATAGGGGTCTTCGGTGTTCTTCACGCGAAAGGTGTAGGTCTTGTAGCCCGCTTCGGTTTCGATGAAAGAGATACGAGCCGTGTCGATTTGGATTAGATTTCCTTCCTCACGTTCAAGAAGGGAGGTCCTTTCAAGTAGGCTGTAATACGCTTTTTCTACCGGAGTCTTTTCAATATCCTTAAAGGAAATTTTTTCACTTGCGGTGAAGACAATGTCGTTGATTGGATCATGGGATTTGCTGGTTTCCTCGGGAAGATCGATAAACAGTTCTTCCTGCTGACAGCCAGTCAGCGCTAGCACCACGAAAAGTGCTAGAATGGCATAATAATTTTTCATAATGGTCTATTGATTATTGGTTGATTCCATATCAATAGTAAGAAAAATATATTATAAAAGAAGTATAATTCCTACATTTTAACAATTTCAGCATTTGTAGGATGCTCTCTTGGAGTCTTTCCTTTTTCGAAAATTCGTGCAGTATGCGGACCTCTCAAGTGAATCTGTTCACCCATAACTTCTAACCAGCTTCCTTCCCGAAGGCCTACAACTGGAATCGCATTGAACTGATGAAATTCTTTGATGCGCATTTCCCGAGTTTCGCCCATGTGCGTACTAAGGACATCTGGATCTAAATAGTGCGGATTGATGTTGAATGGCAGCAATCCGAGGGTTTCAAAACTAGGTGGGTACACAATCGGCATATCATTGGTCGTTTGCATGC
>CAWUKP010000419.1:0-1883 GCA_963922975.1 uncultured Spongiivirga sp.
CCTAATTAACTAACTAATAAGTTTCACTATGGGATTTCTTAAAGAATTCAAGGAGTTTGCCATGAAAGGCAACTTGGTTGACATCGCCGTTGGTTTTGTCATGGGTGCCGCCTTCAACAAAGTGGTATCTTCTTTCACAGGCGGCATCGTTTCGCCATTGATTGGTCTGTTGTTCGACTCAGACTTTAGAGATTTGAAGTATATTATTAACGAAGGAACTATGAATGACGCCGGAGAAAAAGTTGGCGAAGTAGCCGTACTATATGGAGATTTCCTGACCAATGTCATTGATTTTATCATCGTGGCCTTCGTCATGTTTATGGTAGTCAAGGGAGTGAACAAAACGAAGAAGAAAGAAGAACCCGCTCCAGAAGCACCAGCAGGACCTTCACAAGAAGACTTACTTGCAGAAATTAGAGATTTGTTAAAGAAGTAGTAGCAACCGCTGCACCACATATTCAAGTCTAATTAAACCGCTCGTTATGAGCGGTTTTTCTTTTCTAGTGTTTGATTTATAACTTTTTGTTATTTTATTGAATAATCACAAAATTAACATGGTCAATAGGCTCCGAATGAATACATTTGTCCTCAAATCATATTGAAATGAAAGTAGCCGTAGTTGGTGCCACCGGAATGGTTGGTCAAGTGATGTTAAACGTCCTAGAAGAACGAAATTTTCCTATTGACGAGCTTCTTCTCGTCGCCTCTGAACGATCTGTAGGCAAAGAACTTCCCTTTAAAGGTAGACCATATACCATCATCAGCATGCAAGCTGCCGTTGCCGCCCAACCTGATATTGCGCTGTTCTCCGCAGGGGGAAGCACTTCTCAGGAATGGGCACCCAAATTTGCCTCCGTCGGCACTACCGTTATCGATAACTCTTCCGCATGGCGTATGGATCCTACTAAAAAATTAGTGGTACCAGAGATCAATGCTTCTCAATTAACCGCAGACGACAAAATCATTGCCAATCCCAACTGCTCTACCATACAAATGGTCATGGCCTTAGCACCGCTTCACACTGCCTACCATATCAAACGCGTAGTCGTCTCTACCTATCAATCCATTACGGGAACGGGCGTGAAAGCAGTAAACCAACTTCACAACGAATATGCCGGCACTCAAGGTGAAATGGCCTATCCATACCCTATTCACCGCAACGCGCTGCCTCACTGTGATGTTTTTGAAGAGAACGGTTACACCAAGGAAGAACTTAAACTAGTTCGAGAAACGCAGAAGATCTTAGACGATCGTACCATTGCCGTGACAGCCACTGCGATCCGTATTCCGGTAGTAGGAGGTCATAGCGAATCCGTCAATCTAGAATTTGAGAAGGATTTTGACTTGAGTGAAGTTCGCCGCTTGCTCCATGAAACGGATGGCGTTACTGTTCAGGATAACCCAGATACTAACACCTATCCGATGCCTATCTATGCTGAGGGTAAAGACGATGTTTTTGTGGGCCGCATTCGTCGGGATACGTCACAGCCCAACTCCATGAATCTTTGGATTGTATCGGATAACCTTCGAAAAGGAGCCGCCACGAACGCTGTTCAAATTGCGGAGTACCTATTGGCGCATAACTTGATACAAAGTACAGTGGTCTAATACGAATTTGTAAAAATGTTAAAACCTCTTAAACTCACTGTTTAGGAGGTTTTTTTTGCACTACCTTTAACTTCTGACCACATTCAAATCTATATCATGAAAAAACTAGTTTTTCCCATAATGATTATGGCCACATTAGCATCTTGTCAACAGGAAGAAAAAGAAACTATCACCTATCCAGCCACACAGATGGGCGAGGTGACTGATACCTATTTCGAAACAGAAGTAAAAGATCCGTATCGTTGGTTGGAGGACGACATGAGCGACGAGACTGG
>CAWUKP010000420.1:0-1881 GCA_963922975.1 uncultured Spongiivirga sp.
TGGGAAAAACTTTGTATTCGACCATCGTCGTGCAGAAAAAATTTCGGAAGATGTCATCGCCCAATGTCACCAGTGCGGCGCACCTTGCGATACGCATACCAACTGCGAAAACGAGGCTTGTCATTTGTTGTTCATTCAGTGCGAATCCTGTGCCAAAAAGATGGACGGTTGCTGCTCATCAGATTGCCAGGAAGTACATGCTTTACCACGCGAAGAGCAGAAAAAACTACGTCGCGGCACCCACAACAGCAACAAGATTTTTAAGAAAGGACGTTCTGAGGTGTTGGTGTATAAGAAGTAACTAAGCTATTGTTTTAATACCTTAAATGTGCGTTGTTCATTCGATTCGGTCTTCACCGTTAAGAAATACAGTCCGTTATGTAAGCCTGTTAGATCTATTGCGTAATCAGAACTTTGGTTCACTACGTGTTCCCTGAATAGCCTACGCCCAGAAACGTCTGTCAGACTCAATTCAAAATCGCGCAATGGACTCTCAATTTGCACGCTATTGCCAGCCGGATTGGGATAAATACTAGTTTCAGACAACTCGAAGTTCTTCACGCTGAGCGTTCCTACATTAAAACTATGGGTAACGGTTTCGCTATTATAAGTAGCTTCCCATTGCCATTCGCCTTCCACATTCAGCGTATCAAAATTCCACCACCACCATGACGCTTGATAATAAGTGGTGAGGTCAAAATTCCAATTGTAGAGGAAGGTTCCATCTGGGCGTCTCAATTTCAAGTTAACCGTGGTTCCAGGCTCTTGATCTCGCAAGTACATGGCGAAATAAATACTTTCATTCACATCAAATTGATTCGAAATATGTGGAGTTTCTGTGGTTGGGCAACTTGGAAATTCTGGCACGGCATTGTGCGTAAGCATTGCGTTTACCTTAGGATCTTCATAAGGACGTTGCGAAGCCCACCAGGAATTGGCGTTTAACGAATTACACGGACCTGCATACGGATCTACCAATTGGGTATAGGTATCGTCGGTATGAGTTTCAAAATGGAGATGTGGCCCTGTAGAATTTCCAGAACTTCCTACAATGCCTAAGAATTCTCCCTGACTTACCATATCGCCCACATTTTTTGTGGTCAATGAATTTTGCTTCATATGTCCATACCAAGCGACACTTCCGTCGCTATGTTGCACATAAACAGCATTCCATGGCGTCCCATTGAAGGAGCAACTACGGTCATTCTGCGAACCTTGTTTGGCAATGATTTGCCCAGCTGCGGCTGCAATGATTTCAGTTTGGCCGTCCTCCATTTGCTTCCATCCAAAAGGCCAAGTGAAGACATCAACGCCTTGATGATTGTACCCGCCAGTTGTGTCATAGGTTTTGGTGCCACAATTATAGTCCTGCAATTGGTTGGGGAAGCTCGTATTATGATCGACATAGTTAGAAATTCCCCAGGTGCTGTTATAAGAAAAACCGCTGGCTTGCTGGATTGGCCAGATATAACTGACTGGCATGCGACTGTGCTCTTGAAAAGCCAAGCGTCCTGATTCTTTGAGCATATTCATGTTGGCATTGAGCTCTTCAATGATACGCGTTCTTTGTTCATCTGTCAGGCACGGAGTGGTTTTGTTTGGAATACCCAAATACTCACCACCGCCTTGCAGTTGGAAAGGATTTTGCTGTGCATAAAGTGTGAAGGTGAAGAGGAAGAGGGGGCCTAATACGAATGATAAGGCGTTGTATTTCATGAGATTAATGGTTGGTTGTTGTCCTAAAACTACTAAACCTGCGCCACATTTTCACAATTTGAAGAGAAAAAGATAGAATCCTTATTGACGGAAAACTTGTTCTTTGTAGTACCGAACCAAAAAATCGTAGCAAAGCAATTCGTACTTGCGTTGTTGGGTGGGGAA
>CAWUKP010000421.1:0-1881 GCA_963922975.1 uncultured Spongiivirga sp.
CTGGAGAAGCCTTTTCGGTGGCTGTTGCCGTTGTGACTTCTTTTTTTTGAGCTTCACACGCCCACAGACTAAGGGCACAAAGGATTACAAATATTCGTTTCATAGACTAGTTTTTTAAAAATTCGACGGCAGCCTCTATCACTTTTGGGGTGCCTAATATTCTGCGATGTCCCAAGCCCTCAGTGAGCATCAGGGTGCCATCGTCTAGATTTTGACGGATATGATGTGCACTGCTTACAGGAACATCCAAATCGTCTTTATCGTGAATGACCAATACAGGATGTTTCACTGACTTAGCCGATAGCGAAGCCGAAAAGTCATTCATCTTCAAACCGAAGCGTTTTTCAATTTTCGCCACCATCAACTTTGCAATTTCGGGACGTAAACTGATGGCTTTCGCGAAATCATCTACAATATCGGTTACAATATCGCCACTTCCTACAGTTACTAGCTTATGAACCGAAAGTCCTCTACGGAGTGCATACAGCAACGACATTCCTCCCAGAGAATGCCCAACGGCGCCGTCAAAAGGGCCATATGTTTCTTCCAAAAGGTGAATTGCCTCCACAAAATCTACCATATTAGAGGTCTTTCCGGGAGCTTTTCCATGGGCTGGGGCATCAAAACTAACAGTGCTATATCCTGCTTCGAGAAGTGCATCTGCAAACTTGACCAGTTGTGTGCCACGTCCGCTCCAGCCATGCGCCAACAGTACCTTTTTTGGGCTGTCCCCGTAATGATAAGCCATGATCTCCTTGTCAGAGTTAGGTAGCTTCAGCAGGTGCTGCTTGCTCTCCTTGTCCATATGAAACTCGCGCTTGGGCATTTTGTGCTTCAGTGGCGTTTCAAACAACCGAATGCCGTAAGCCGCTGCCCAATCATTTGAGAGCCATTGCAGCGTTTTGGCCGTGTAAATTATGGGTTTAGGTACCTTAACAGACTGTTGGTAGCTATTGCGGTTATCGGACATGGGTAAACTAATTGGAGTTGCAAGGTATTTATTTTGCTCCTTTTTTTATATTTAAATATTCTTAAACCAACCTTAAAATATGCTGGATCAACGCAGAGTTGTCATCGAAAAAGTATATCCTCAACTAGATGGCGGTATTCATCCAATCAAAAGAGTCATTAATGAGTTTGTTCCTGTTACCGCAGATGTATTCTCAGACGGGCATGACGTGGTGGCTTGTAGTGTATTATTCAAACATGAAAAAGCACGAAAATGGAGTGAAGTTCGCATGCAGCCAACGGTAAACGATGGTTGGCAGGCCAGCTTTCAAGTGGAGAAACAAGGTGCGTATGCGTATAAAATTGAAGGGTGGGTAGACTATGCATTGAATTGGCAGCACGGCATTGAACGAAAGATTGCCGATGGGCAGCATGTGTCTTCTGA
This sequence comes from uncultured Spongiivirga sp., assembly GCA_963922975.1. Taxonomy (GTDB): domain Bacteria; phylum Bacteroidota; class Bacteroidia; order Flavobacteriales; family Flavobacteriaceae; genus JANQRC01. The sequence continues at coordinate 1,394 of CAWUKP010000421.1, forward strand.
GTTGTTAGAGGGCATCGACTATCTGAAGAAAATTCATAAAGAGGCAACAGCGGAAGAAAAAAAATATCTGGAAACTGTGAGTGCTCAATTCGCGAATGCTGATGAATATGAGTCGGCCATAGCCGCTGCAACCTCTGAAAAGCTCTACGCGATTTTTGTGAAATACCCAGAGAAATTCTTAGCCAACGAATCTCAAGAGTATCAAATCTACGTAGACCGACTGAAAGCGCGTTTCAGTACGTGGTATGAGTTTTTCCCAAGGTCGGCAGCCCAAAATCCAGGAGAACACGGCACGTTCAAAGACTGCGAACGTTTGTTGCCCCGTGTGGCCAAAATGGGCTTCGATATTCTGTACTTCCCACCTGTACATCCCATTGGTGAGGTAAATCGAAAAGGGAAGAACAACAGCACCGAAGCGGAAAAAGACGATGTAGGTTCGCCATGGGGAATCGGTTCCGAGAAAGGCGGACATACAGCTATTCATCCCG
>CAWUKP010000422.1:0-1846 GCA_963922975.1 uncultured Spongiivirga sp.
CCTATCAAAACTTAGGGGATACGCTGACTGGCGTCAACTACTTCAAGAAAGTGGACTCGCTATTCCAAATTACGCAAGATCCATTTCCTGAGTTACGTAGCACGTATACTGAACTCCGCCAGTACTACAAAAGACAAGGCAATCTGGAAAAGCAACTAGAGTACCTCGACAAGTTTGTCTATGCGGATAGTTTGTTGAGCTCCGACGCGGCCTACATCAGTAAACGCCTTACTGAGGAATATGACAAGCCCAAACTGCTGGCTGAAAAGCAAGAAATCATAAATGCACTGGATGAGCGACAAAAACAGCTGCAATTCTCAAATATCTTACTCAACGGTTCACTAACATTGGTAGCGGGATTCCTAGTCTTTTTCTATGCTCGCCAACGCACTTATAAGAAGCGCTACGAACATTTGATCAGCAACGGACAGGCGACTGCCAAGGCGGCCATCAAAAAACCCAACCAAGAAGCCATTGGTATGAAGCCTGCACTGGTGGAAAAGCTATTGACCGCACTCAAACGATTCGAAAACGAGCGATTATTTCTAAACCCGAACCTTACACTTGCCAAAGCTGCAGCCCAGCTCGATACGAACTCCAGCTATTTATCGAAGGTGGTCAATCAGTACAAGCAACAGAACTTTTCGAGCTACCTCAACCAGTTGCGTATTGACCATGCCATTAAGGCGCTACAAGAAGACCCCAAGCTGCGCAAGTATTCCATCAAAGGAATTGCCGAGGAGATGGGCTATTCAAACCCAGAGTCCTTTTCCAAAGCTTTTCGTCAACGTACAGGCATCTTTCCTTCCTACTACATCAAGCAATTGGAGAAATCTGCTGAAAAACGCTTCAGTACTTCTGCGAGCACTACCCCAGATTTATAAATCCCGACTGTATACACTTGCATTAAAGGTAGTTGTCTGCCTAGTTTCGTTTTGATCCTTTATTACAAAAGCGAACACTAAACCATTCCCTATGAATTCAAACAGTCACCTTACACCATCGCCCGTTGAGCAACCGTACCAACTTACCGTCGAGGAGATCCATGATGAGCACAATGAAGTAGTTGGTATGCGTATCTCCAACGGTACAGATACCATCATCAAAATATTCCACAAGCTCTTCTGAAAAGAAGATTGAGATCGACTAGAAAGGTCCTAAAACAAAAAAGCATCCCGATTCTGAGATTCTCAGAAAAGGAAAGCTTTTCATCGGGTTTATTGCTAAACCACAGACCGATTGCTCGGTCACAACACAACTTCGTTTAAGAAAGTTTCACTCTATGAGACGCTTTCTTTGTTGGATGAGGCAAAAAGTATGGTATTTCGCCTTTATATTTCAAAGCATTCCAAAAAGGGACGCCTACTATTCCTAAATTGGTTGCAAATGTAAACAGCCTAGAACACATGCACAAACTTTGTCCATATTTTGTTCTGCGCATACCGAAGGATACTAACTACTTGATTCTTGTAAATCGTACCTTTTCAATTCTCCCTGACGTGAGAAGGAGTTCATCCACTGCATTGGTGGCGTTACGGCCGATGGCAATACGATAGTTGTAGTCATTAATTACCAATTCATCCTTTGACAACAAGATCGCGTTGAGTTTATTCTCGCCATACCCCACTTCGTAGCTGATTTCATTTAAATGTTGTATCGTAAATGATACTCCTGTTTCTTCATTCAGGAATGCTCCTTCTACCGCTTTGAAGTCAAAATCAGTAAAGTCTGCATTTCGTCGTACCAACGTAAAAGTGGGCGTTCGTGTGTAATAGGCTGTAACTTGCATCTCACCATCTTCGTTTCGCGTAAACTCTTGCTTGAATGGCGCGTCATTCCATTGCTG
>CAWUKP010000423.1:0-1846 GCA_963922975.1 uncultured Spongiivirga sp.
TTTGGCAAAAGACGGAAAAGAATTTGAGCTTTAAGTAGATTTAACTGAGGCTTTGTGCAGTTCACATTTCCGTTCTTGGCATTGCTCAGCTTCGTTCCATTCTGTACTCACATAATTGAAATAACGATCTAGAATTTTCACAGAACCTACATTCTTTTCATCGACGTAGGCCACCAGCGTTTCAATGTCCATCGCCCCGAAAGCGTGATCGATCAGCCCTTTGGTAATCTCCTTTCCATATCCTTTTCCCCAATATTCTTCAATGAATCGATAGCCTATTTCCCACTCTTGTTTGTCGTTGATGAGCAGTGCACAAGTACCTACAAAAATCTGTTGAAGTGTAGTAATAGCCCATATCCAAAAGGTATTATTTGTTTGTTCATAAGCACTTTGCACCTTTACCAAATCGCTTCGGTTCTCTTCCAACGTCATCACCTTTCCACCTACAAACCGCATGACCTTTGGATTCGCCTGAAGGGTGTGGAAATCTGGTAGGTCTTTGGCCACTAATTTCCGTACGTGCAACTGGGGTGTTGTGAAGATTACCTCTGAATTCATTTGGTGAAAATACAGAATTCACCTGATTCTAACTTCCTGTTTGGGTCTTTGACAGTTCGGTCATCAAATATGACAGTTGGGTTCAAAAGTTTTCATGACAACGGTTGTTATGTTCAGCTTTGTACCCATCATTAAAACTTCAGTAGCATGTCGTTCGCAACACTCGCCAACATCTTGATCATCATTCACGCCACCGCGGGTAGTATCGCATTGGTGTCAGGAAGTATTTCTATGATAGCGCGGAAAGGGAATCGCTGGCACACCAAGTCAGGTCTATTCTTCTATTGGGGTATGGTATTGACAGGCGTTACAGCACTTATCATTACTGCTTTACCTGGTCATCATAGTTACTTTCTATTTGCCATTGGCGTATTTAGCCTTTATTTGGTGATCTCCGGGCGGGAGTTTCTCAGGTTTAAAACAATTCGGTCGAAGCAAGAACTGCGTAAACACCGCATCCTGTCGACCATCATGGCTGCCTTTGGTGTAGCGATGCTGGTCATGGGAACGTGGGAGTTACTGCAGCAACGCCAATTGGGCATTTTGCTGCTGTTTTTCGGAGGCATCGGACTTTCTATGGCCATTCAAGATTTTAGAGCCTTTCGCGATATCAAGCGCTTGCGCAAAAAGTGGCTTCGAGGTCATATCACGAAGATTGTGGGTGCTTTTATTGCCGCCTCCACCGCCTTTATTGTGGTGAATGATGTGTTTCATCCACTAGTCAACTGGCTGGTGCCGACTGTTCCTGGTACGCTGTACAGTATCTACTGGACTCGAAAAGTAAGTCCAAAGAATACAAAAAGTGCCCCTAAACCGAAAGAATCCATTCATCAAAACTGAACATCAAAAAACAATCGTTATGATCGCTTTACTCCTTATTATCTGTGAAATCATCCTGAACCACTTACAGTTAGTTTAATTTCGAATCTTTAGCTTTGTAGGTATGAGTCTTCAGCGTTTTGTCAAAGAGTTTTTACGCGCTTTCTCCATCGGAGTGGGCCTTTTCATCATTTTCGGACTGATTGAGTATTTCAATGGAGTGCGCTATCAGTTTGATCAAAAACTCTTAATGGATTTTGTGTATCACCAAATTTATTCCGTGGCCATCTACATGGCCAACATGGGGGTAATTTTTTATATGATGCGGAAGTATGAGCTTCGCTTGTATACTTTCCGCCGCCTCTCCATTGCCATGCTGTATTCTGTATTGGCTACGATGCTTACTCTGTTCTTATTGAACACCTTTGTGATTATGTTCAGGTTTGAGAGGACCTTCACAGAATCGTTG
>CAWUKP010000424.1:0-1824 GCA_963922975.1 uncultured Spongiivirga sp.
GGCAATCGCTTCACTACGATGTCTAGTTCCTGTAGATCGTTGTGTTTGAATTTGTGGCTTTTGGCTAGACTCATTCGGATACCGTCGCGAATGGAGGCATGTATGTATTCGTCGTATAAGATGTAATCGCCCTTTTGTGGGACGCTGGCAAAGAAGCCCACATTGGCATCATAGCCGCTGTTGAAGATCAAGGCGGCTTCGGAGTGGTAGAAATCACACAGAAATTTCTCTGTCTGCGGATATAAATCGTGGTTTCCAGAAAGCAGTCGAGACCCTGTAGCACCATTCAACTTAAGCTTCTTAGACACTAGGTGCTGATGCACGCGATCAAAGAGGGCTTCACTTTTGGCAAACCCGAGATAGTCATTTGAGGAAAAGTCGACCTGAGATTGCTGCCTTGAAAGCGTTCGAAATGCCTCCTGAGACACGCGTGTTTCCAACCGTTTTCGCAATTTTTTAGGGAATCTTGACATTCCTCAAATTTACTACCTTTATTAAAATACCGTTGACGTGATCACCTATAAAAGAGCTACCACCACGGACGAACTTACCCAGATTCTCGAACTGCAACAGGCAAATCTTAAAGAGCATTTAACGGTTGAACAGCAACGGGAACAAGGATTTGTGACCATTCGTCATGATGTATCGCTCCTAACCGAAATGAACAAAGCCTGTGCGCATATTATAGCCGTTGATCAGGAGAAGGTAATTGGTTACGCCTTGTCTATGCATCCGCAGTTTGCCGCGCATATTCCATTACTTGTTCCTATGTTCGAAAAGGTGAAGGGACTCGGTATCACTTCAGACTTCATCATTATGGGGCAAATCTGTGTGGCCAAATCATATCGTGGACAAGGGATTTTCAGAGGACTTTATGAATATATGCGCATGGCACTTCAACCAGATTTCAAACTTTTGATCACAGAAGTGGATACTACTAATGAACGCTCTGCAAAAGCACATGAGGCTGTAGGTTTTGAAATTTTGACCACCCACCAAGCCCATGGAAGATGGTGGAAACTCATTGCTCTTGATCTCCATTCAAGAGACTGAATCGATTCAACGAAAAAGCCCCAAGCGATGCTTAGGGCTTTCTGTATTTATGTACGAAGTGATTCGTGTTAATCTGCTAAGACAATCACTTTGTTATCGTTCATTTCAATGGTACCACTGTTAATGGCCAACAAGGTCGCGTTCTTTTCGCCAGTAGTGAATTTATCTTTCACCTCTTTGCCTAGTTTGATATCACCATAAATCTTTACAGTGCCTTTTCCCAACAAGGAAACGATAGGCGCGTGATCTTTCAACATTTGAAACTCACCATTGATACCTGGTACTGCTACTGACTCTACTTCGCCACTAAACAGGGTGGCCTCTGGTGTTACAATTTCTAAATGCATATGCTAGATTTTAAGCTTCTGCTAACATCTTTTCACCAGCCTCAATTGCGTCTTCGATAGTCCCTTTAAGGTTGAAGGCCGCCTCAGGTAGATGATCCAATTCACCGTCCATGATCATATTGAAACCTTTGATGGTGTCTTTGATGTCTACCAAAACACCTGGAATCCCAGTAAACTGCTCTGCTACGTGGAAAGGTTGAGATAAGAAACGTTGTACACGTCTTGCGCGTGCTACGGCTAGCTTATCCTCTTCAGACAATTCTTCCATACCAAGGATGGCGATAATGTCTTGAAGCTCTTTATAACGTTGCAACAGCTCTTTTACACGCTGGGCACAATCATAATGTTCGTTTCCAAGGATATCTGCTGTCAAAATACGTGAGGTTGAATCTAGTGGGTCTACCGCAGGATAAATACCTAACTC
>CAWUKP010000425.1:0-1807 GCA_963922975.1 uncultured Spongiivirga sp.
CTCACCTCTGCAGTTTCGGGTTTGCAAATTGGGGTGGTCAGTCAACTTCAAGACGATCCGAATGGAGAAGATCGCATTATGGTGAATTTCCCCATGGTAAGAGCAGACGAGCAAGGTATATGGTGCCGCATCGCCACCCTGGATGCAGGGGAAAATAGAGGTTCTTTCTTTCGCCCTGAAATCGGTGATGAGGTCATTGCTGGTTTTCTTAATGATGATCCGAACGATGCCATTATTCTCGGAATGCTCAATAGCAGCGCGAAACCAGCACCAATTCTTGCAAGCGACGAGAATCACGAAAAGGGTTTTGTAACGCGTAGCGAAATGAAGTTGCTCTTTCACGACGACAAAAAATCAATCACCCTGGAAACACCTGCAGGAAAGATCATCAGCATCGATGAAGACGCTGGACACATACAAATAGAAGATGAAAATGGTAATTCGATTACTCTGAATAGTGATGGAATTCAACTAGAAAGCAGCGGCAATATAGACATCAAAGCTTCACAAGATGTAAGCATCGAAGGCCTAAATCAAAATGTCAAAGCCAATGCCAATTTTAAAGCAGAAGGCACCGCCGGAGCCGAAGTTTCGGCAAGTGCCACCACAGTAATCAAAGGAGGAATTGTACAAATTAATTGAATCATGGGCTTACCCGCAGCAAGAATAACCGATATGCATACCTGCCCGATGGTTACGGGTGTGGTACCACATATTGGCGGACCCATTCTCCCGCCAGGAGCTCCCACCGTCATGATCGGTGGCATGCCCGCCGCACGAGTTGGTGATATGGCCATTTGTACAGGACCGCCGGACTCCATCATAATGGGTTCCACTACAGTATTTATCGGTGGTATGCCTGCAGCAAGAATGAGCGACCCAACGGCACATGGTGGGGTCATTGTACAAGGATTTCCAACAGTATTAATAGGATGAACGAGCCAAATAATTTTTTAGGAACAGGATGGGGCTTCCCCCCAGAATTCGATAGCAAAGAAGGAAAATTGCACTTGGTGAGCAATGAGCTTGATATTGAACAAAGCCTGCACATTCTGCTCACTACCAAATTAGGCGAACGCATTATGGTGCCCAAATACGGATGTAACCTAGAAGATATGCTATTTCAACCCCTGAATCTGACCATCAAAACCGAAATACAAGACCGTGTAAAAACCGCTATTCTATACCATGAACCGAGAATTGACGCCGAAAAAATTGAGGTAGACGACTCGAATCAATTGGAAGGAGAAATCCTCATCGAAGTTCATTACCGAGTACGTGCTACCAACTCAAGAAAAAATTTGGTGTTTCCTTTTTACATAAAAGAAGGCACAGATCAACCATAATATGAGTACAGATTGCAAACATACCGGCATCTTTTTGCACCGCGAAGGTACTGACCAGCTGCAACGCTACTTAAAAATGTTGCAGCCCAAAAATGTGTCGCTCATTGATCTTTCGGTGGAAGACTGGATGGAATTTGCCCATGCTTTCGCAGCACATGTATATCATTTTGATACGCAGTCGAATAAGGCCATCAGAAACTGGCAGGCCTTCTTTAAGGAGAAAGATGAGATTACGGAACTATTGCAATCGACCGCTGAAAACGGCGAAGTACCAACTCATCTAGCGCTCTTCGTATGTTTTTTGAAACTGTTGCAGGGCAGTCAAAAGCGCTTCAATCGTATTGTAGAACGTCATCTCGATTTCTACTATCATAAAGTATTGCATCTCAATCCAAAGGCAGCAGGCGAAGATCAAGTACACCTTATTTTCGAGCTTGCCAAAAATGCTCTTGAAGGAAAGA
>CAWUKP010000426.1:0-1806 GCA_963922975.1 uncultured Spongiivirga sp.
TATACAGCAAAATATCGGCATCCTGAAAGGCAGACTTGACAAAGTCCATCATAGACGATTGCAATTCGTATGCAGGTTTAATAATTCCTGGCGTATCAGAGAACACCACTTGATAGTCATCTCCATTGACAATTCCGAAAATCCGGTGTCTGGTGGTTTGTGCCTTGCTGGTGATGATAGACAGTTTCTCACCCACCATGGCATTCATCAAGGTAGATTTTCCAACATTTGGATTTCCGATGATATTGACAAATCCTGCTTTATGCATTGTTTTCTTTTCTGGTCTCAAAATAGCGCTTTGCCGCTTTATTCACTTGGGGTGCAAGGTACAAAACTGCCAGCATGTTAGGAATGAGCATAAGGGCGTATGAAAGGTCAATCAAGTTCTTCACCAATTCTAGGGAAGCAATCGCAGCAAATACAATCATCACAACGAAATACACATTGAAGAGTTTCCCAATTTTGGCATTGGTGAGATAGCTCAAACACTTCACCCCATAATACGAATAGGTAAAGAGGGTAGAAAAAGCAAAGGCGGCCACGATGATCATCAGTACGACATCGCCCACACCAAATAAAGTGCGCTCAAAGGCAATTAAGGTCATCACAATACCGTCATTTTCTCCAGAGAGGTAGGCCCCACTCACAATGATTACGACGGCGGTGAGTGTACACACCACAATGGTATCGATAAATGGGCCGAGCATGGCCACCAGGCCTTCGCGAACGGGTTCTTTGGTGTTGGACTGACCATGGTACATAGGTGCACTTCCCAGACCCGCTTCGTTGGAGAACATCGCCCGACGCACGCCAATGATGATTAATCCCCAGAGTCCGCCTTTGACTATCGTTTGAAAATTGAACGCCTCTGTGACGATCAATTGTAGTGAGGGGAGAATCTTGGAAGCATTCATAAACATAACCACCAATACCGCAATAAAGTACAATACCACCATGGAAGGCACCAATGCACTAGCCACTTTAGCAATCTTCTGCAATCCTCCAAAAATGACCAAGGAAGTAATTAAAGCGAGAAAAACGCCAATGGTTAATTTCCAGTTGAAATCGCTCCACACAAACAAATTTTCTTCAGGTCTCACTACTTGCATGAAGGTATCGGTGAACTGATTCGCCGTAAAAACACCCAAAAAACCCACCAATCCGGCCAAACAAAAAAATACGGCCAGGGGTTTGGCTTTTTTCCCCATGCCTTGTTCTATGTAGTACATAGGTCCTCCCTGCCATGCTCCCTCTTGATCTTTTTCCCGATACATTACTGCCAGTGTACAGGAGTAAAATTTAATAACGATTCCCACTAATGCTGTGATCCAGATCCAGAAAACGACCCCAGGGCCACCATCGTGGATAGCAATGGCTACACCGGAAATATTCCCCAAGCCAACAGTAGCCGCCACAGCCGACGACAGCGCCTGAAACGAACTCACTTGTCCTTTTTCGCTTTGGGTATCGTACTTTCCTGCGGTAATCGCAATCGCATGTCTGAAATAGCGATAAGGACGCATGCGTGAATAGATCGCTAGATACAGTCCACCACCAATTAAGAGCAGCAACATGGCCCATTCGGTGTAGGGCAGTAGAGATTCAATAAAAGTATTGACTGAACTCATAGATTTTCACCGAAGATAGTATTAAATATACTTATTGAGACGCCTGCTCCATTCCACGAAACTCCTCCAAACAAACACTCTTGAATTTGGTTTATATGAGAAAAGCGTTGTATATTTGCAGTTCACATCGCGGGATAGAGCAGTAGGTAGCTCGTCGGGCTCATAACCCGAAGGTCAC
>CAWUKP010000427.1:0-1790 GCA_963922975.1 uncultured Spongiivirga sp.
TACCATTGAATTCGAAATTGGTAAACCAGAGTCCCACAGTTTGCGCATAATTGTTTACGAATGTCATCGAGAAGAAAGGCGCAAAACAGGCAACACAGGCTAGCAATATCATCAGATAAAAGCCAACAAGCTTTAAAAATCCATGCGTATTCCACTTTCCTTTGTGAGTGGGGCTAGGGGTGAGGGTCTTACTTCTCAAAAAATACCAAAAAAATAACGGCAACAGCAGTAGAGGAATTAACTTAACAGAGATAGAAAGCGCGAAGGCTACCGCTGCCAACCACCATTTGCCCTGCTGCAACCACCAAAAGCTGAGAACCACAAAGAAGAGCATCACACCTTCAAAGTGTAAGTTGCCCGTCAACTCAATGATGATGAAGGGATTCAAGAAGTACCAAAAGATGCGATGGAGAGGTAGATCCAATGCTTTCAGTAGCTTTTTTCCAAAATACAGGATGCCAATATCGGCAGCAATGATCAATAGGCGCATCACCACGGCAGCTCCCAAAATACTTTTACCTGAAAGCAGAGCCGCCAAGGCAAAGCACAACTGATTCAATGGGGGATAGTTGGTAAAATGACTGCCATTAAGGGGTCCCATGCCCTGGTAGAGTTCTTTGCCTTGAAAAACAAGATCAGGTTGTTCCACAAGCAAGCTTTCTGGAAGGTAGAGATAGGGATTATAGCCCGCCAGTAGCAAACGACCGTCCCAAATAAAACGATAGAAATCTTGCGAAAGATTGGGAATGGCCAACAAAAAGACGAGTCGTGAGAGTATGCCAACTGCCACCAAGAACTTGATGTTTCCTTTTTGCGTCTTCCAAAGTTGATAGGCGATAAAAAAAAGACCTAACCAAAGTCCGACGAGCTTCGGGAAGTCGGTACGTACCAAATCATAAGCGAAACTGGCATAAAATGCCAGACTCAACAATGCAAAAAATATGGGGATGCGATAAATCTTTATGAAGCTGCTACTAAGCACCTTTTCCTTTCAAAGATTGAAAGAAGACAAAGCCGAAACCAATAAAGAGCATCAAGTGAAAAGGAAACAACCCAAAATCGTACTGAGAAGCTCCAATCCAGTCTTTCACAAGGTAGGCGCTCACCATTCCAAAGGCGAAATAGATCATCAATAAGCCTTCTAAGATCACGTTGGTGGAAGGTCGCTTGCGCAGATACTTGTTGTTCTTCCAATTGTCTTTAAAGGTCTTGATATTGAATTTAGGCGTGCGCACAAATTCGCTACGCTTTCCAATATGTCCTTCTAGGACGGCAACCGAATTGTGCAATGAAAAGCCCATGGCCACTGAGAAGAAGGTGAAAAACATTTTCACATACTCCACAAACTTGCCAATGCCTTTGCCCATGATCGTTTTGTACATGAACCAATAGCAGATAAAGAAGATCAATGTACTGATCACAAAGAAGCTCATGGCGATGAAATAGCCCTGTAGGTCTTCGTAGTAATTCTTGATATACAACATCGGAATACTCAAAATGGCCACAATGAGTACATTCAAGAACATGGTGCTATTGAGCAAATGTAGAATACCATGGATGCGTGTTTTCCAAGGGATATTTTTAGAGGTCAATACCTTTTTGGCCATTTTCTGGAAGTTCTCCGCACCGCCTTTATTCCAGCGGAACTGCTGCGAACGGGCCGCACTAATGACGATAGGCAACTCGGCAGGAGTTTCCACATCTTCTAAATACTTGAATTTCCAGCCTTTCAATTGGGAACGGTAGCTGAGGTCGAGGTCTTCTGTTAACGTATCGCCTTGCCAGTTTCC
>CAWUKP010000428.1:0-1734 GCA_963922975.1 uncultured Spongiivirga sp.
ATGTAATCCTGAAATGGCTAGAATATGAATCGCCCCAGCATCCGCATAGTTTTGGTAGGTTGTGGGGTCAATATCTTGCCGTTGTCCGAGTAAAAGCGCCTTCACAACCTGGAGCTCTTCCCCTTCAAAACGATGTCTTTTCAAGGAATCAATGATGCGGTTCCTCAACACGTCTGCTTGTCCTTGAAGTGATCTAGACGGGTTGGGAAGGGAGCGTAATTCTTCCTTACCCGCATAGAGCTGATGATAGATGCCGCGTTGCGCCAAATATGCTCGATAGTCGAATTGCCACGGTGTATTCGGAGTGCGTATTTCTTGTAGACTTTTGGGAATGAAATAGCGATTGGAAATGGGAAGGACTGGAGTGAGCGAATCTTTAGTGATATGAAGCAATAGCCTTCCAGAGCAGGAAGTATCATTTATTTGAAGGATATCTACATAGTAGCGGTGATAGTGGCGATTGGAACGTAGACGCTCGCTTACTTCGAAGCTTAGATTTCGGGTATCCTGTATGCGGTTTGTGTAATGATATAGATTGTTTCGGACATCAATTCTGCCTGCATTCCAAACCCCAAGACCTAGAAAGAGGAAGACACACACAATTTCAAAGGATATCCAGATATTGCGTCTTTTACGCAACAACCAAAAGCAAAGAAGCATGGCAAAACTAAGCGGAAGTATGATGTCAACAAGTGAGCTATCCAAAGTGTAAAGCACCAGACCAATCGCGTAGGGCGGAAGTATGTAAAGCAAGGAATAATTTCGCATCTATCAGAAAGATACGAAATAAAAGTAAGAATAAAACTACAAAATTGTTCGAACCTCCACAAAAGCCTTGTTCCAGTACGGTTCGGCTAACTTTGAGATCAATACTCCACGACTAGTGGTAGCATGAATGAATTGTACGGGTTCTCCCGCCTCAGAGACCACCAAGCCTACATGATTAATGCGATTGCGACCTCTTTTATTTGTCTTGAAAAAAAGCAGATCGCCCTTCTGAACATCCTGAAGCTTGATTTTTTTCCCTTCTCTGGCCATTTGGTAGGAAACGCGTGGCAACGATTTTCCGTGCGCTAAAAATGAGGTGTACACCAAGCCTGAACAATCCATACCTTTTGTGGTTGTGCCGCCAAATCGATACGCGGTGCCGTTGTATGAGATGGCGGTTGCCACAATTTGATCCTCTATTGTTTTTTCAGGATTTGAGCTGCTTTCAGAAGCTTGGGACGCTTTTTTACGAGCTCCACAGCTACTTAGTACAAGCAGCAAAATAAGTATCGATAATGCATTTTTTTGGGGCATAAGTGTTGTGTTTACTTGATTTTATCGTAAATGATTTGCGCTGCTTTTTTACTCGCGCCTTTTCCGCCGAGTCGCTGTTCTAATTCGTAATAATCAGAGAATATTTTATTGCGTTTATCCGATGAAAGAATAGCCATGAGCGCTTCCTTCAAATTCTTGGTGTTCAACTGACTTTGAATCAATTCTTTGACCACTTCAGCATCCATGATAAGGTTCACCAGCGAAATGTACTTTAAATTGATAATCCGCTTGGCGATCTGGTAGGACAGCCAGTTCCCGCGATAACAAACCACTTGAGGTACTTTGAACAAAGCAGTTTCCAAAGTGGCGGTTCCACTGGTGACCAATGCTGCAGTGGACATATCCAGCAAGTCATAGGTGCGGTTGGCCACAAAATGTACGTTTTGATTGCCGATAAATTGTCGGTAAAAA
>CAWUKP010000429.1:0-1728 GCA_963922975.1 uncultured Spongiivirga sp.
TACCATTGAAGTCCACTTCAGGTAATTCTGTAGCGAGTCGCTCGATGAAATGATCTTTTAAACCCTGAACATACCCCCGATCGGTTTCCAAGTTTGCATACGAATGTTCAAAAGCTTCTAGCATGCCTGCGATATTGTGCACACTTTCCGTCCCCGCACGAAAACCACGTTCCTGTTCACCACCGACAATTAGGGGCTTCAGTCCTGTATCCTTCCGAATGTAGGCAAACCCAACGCCTTTTGGACCATGAAACTTATGCGCTGCTGCCGCCATAAAGTCTACCTGCGATTCTTGCACATCCATGGGTAAATGACCAATGGATTGAACCGTGTCAGAGTGAAATAACGCACCGTGTTCCTTGCACAGGGCGCCCACACGATTGATATCTAGAATATTGCCCACTTCATTGTTGACATGCATTAGACTGACCAGTTTTTTGGTGTGATCTGCAGCCAGCAAACGGGCCAAGTCTTCGTAATCCACACGTCCCTCAGCATCTAACTTTACATAGTGAATGGTGACGTCGTATTCCGTTTCTAATACGTCTAGGGTATGCAAGACAGCATGATGCTCAATCTTGGAACTGATGATCGTTTGTACACCCAAATCGCGGACCGCACATCGCAGGGCCATATTATCAGCCTCTGTACCACCGGAGGTGAAAATGATTTCACCAGGCGAAGCATTTAATTGTTTCGCAATGGTCTTCCGAGCGGTTTCAATCAGTGTTTTTGCAGACCGACCAAAGCTATGCGTAGACGAAGGATTACCGTAATTTTCTAGCAAAACTTGATGCATTTTTTCAGCTACTTCGGGAAGTAACTGCGTCGTGGCTGCGTTGTCAAGGTACACTTTCATGGCCACAAAAATAGCCGAAATAAAATTATTCTCCATCGATTTCGTTATCTACTCGCAATTCTGTTACTTTTGTGGAAACTCGAAGCATTCAACGGATGAAAAACTTAGGCTGGCTCTTGCTTTTGGCGTTATTTTGCGCTTGCGATGATGGTGATTTTGTGGTGGAAACCTTAGACTTTGAAGAAGATTCTATTGAGATCTGCACCGCCTTCGAAGACGAGTTGACCATTACCATTTTTGACGATTCGAATACCGAAGTACTGTTTATCAACACTTCTCAGATAGATTCACTACCCGAAGGTCCAGATCCCGTAGTGCTTTCATCCAATACGATTGTGAATTACAATGTATTTGATGGAGATGCTTCTAACTTTTTCTGTCAGAGCATTCCACCCACTTCCCCCAATTTGGTACAGGAATGGTTGGGCACCTTTACAAACGTGACCCTAACCACTGCTGTGATCGCAGATGATGAAGATGGTTTAGACGAACCGATTAATATGACAGATACCGATGGCGATGGTTTGTTTAACTACTTTGACGAGGATGATGATGGCGACAACGTACCCACACGTTTGGAGGATATTAATGGCGACAACGATGTGACCAACGACGATACAGATGGCGACGGTACGCCAAACTACTTAGATATTGATGATGATGGAGATGGTATTGCCACTCGTAATGAAGTAACCAGCGAAACAGATGTTGACCCCGCAGCCAATATCGGACCTGACAGCAATAATGTTCCCAACTATTTGTTGGCGGATCAAACTACGGGCTTTATCGTTACCATCAATCGAGAACACACCTATTTCGAAAATTTCGCTACAGAAATCATTATCAATGATCTGGTGATTACCAATGGC
>CAWUKP010000430.1:0-1722 GCA_963922975.1 uncultured Spongiivirga sp.
GTGGATTATTTTTAGTCAGTATACGTTTTATCATCTACCGAATTTCAAGACGGGAAACAAATTAAAGCGCAATGTGAAAGGCAATGGTCTAAGAGAGCTACGAGGCGTCTGGAATGAATTGGGCGGAAACCCGAGACTGAAAGCCTATCTGCGTGCTTTTTTCGTCTCCAGTATGGCCGTACAGACCATTATGTTGGTGGCCGCTTATTTTGGGGAACAAGAAATTGCCTGGGGCGATTCAGGGGCAAAAACAATGGGCTTGATCGTAAGTATTCTGATCATTCAAGTCATCGCCATTTTAGGCGCATGGCTCACGTCGTTGGCTTCTGAGCGTTTTGGGAACATCAAAACCTTGATTTTTGTAAACGGGATATGGTTCTTGCTTTGTGCAACGGCCTATTTCATTCAGACACCGATGCAGTTTTACATCACCGCGGCATTTGTCGGCTTGGTGATGGGAGGTGTGCAAGCGCTCAGTCGTTCGACCTATTCTAAATTTTTACCCCAAACTCAAGATACCACCTCGTATTTCAGCTTTTACGATGTAGCTGAAAAGATCGGGATCGTGATTGGGATGAGTTTTTACGGCATCATTGATCAGGTAACAGGGAGCATGCGTAATTCGGTGCTCTTTTTGGTCGTTTTCTTTGTCGGTGCCATTTTCCTGTTGACTAGAGTTCCGAAAGAAAATCCGCCACAACAAAAAAGCACCGCCTAAACAGACGGTGCTTCCCAAGGTTTGATTGGTTAGGTGTAGGATTAGCTTTTGGAGATATCTCCAGAACCTACTGTTTTGGTGTCTTTCTTCTTCGGATTTCCTGCGTAAGAAACATCGCCCGAGCCCACCACTCGTGCTTTGATCTCTTCGGAAGCATGCACTCTAGCATCGCCTGAACCCGAAACGGAAACCTCCGTATAGTTCGATGTGAGCTCGTAGGCATGAATATCGCCCGAACCAGCTACGCTCGCATCAAATTCTTCGGTAGAACCGCTGAGTCTCAAATCTCCAGATCCAGCAACGCTCGCCTTTACTTTAGTAGCATTCACTTTTAGAACAATATCTCCAGATCCCGCAACACTTGTTTTAAAAGAATCAGCTTTGATAGTGGTGGTGCTGGTTACATCACCTGAACCTGCTAATGAAACCGCATCTATGTCTTCGATAGGAACGGTAATCTTAATACCTTTTTTCCAGGAAGAAGGCTGAAGGTTGATACCTTTTACTGTTTTGATCTTCAATTTACTGCCATCCACCTCTGTGATGATGTGCTCTAGAAGATTTTCTTCGGCATAAATGGTCAGCGTTCCTTCGCTACCAGCTACCAATTCTACGTCGAAAAACCCTGCAACGGCGATCTGGTCATATTCACCTACGTTGCGCTCTACGGTTTCGTAGTTTCCGTTGCCTTTCACTTTTTTGTTGCCCCACCATTGTGCTTGCAAAGCGGAGGTGGTCATGGAAAGTGCCATTACGGCAATGAATAGTTTTTTCATGATGTTGATTCGTTTTGTTGATTAATTTTTATAGAATGAAACTCCGCCATATTCAGAAGTTATTGAGACTCTGTTGCCAGAACTTTCACTTCCGTAATAGCCTTGATAGTATTTATCGCTACCATCAATACGTTTGGTATTGTATTCAAAATCGTCGTTGTCGTTGAGACCTGCATATTCTAGTCGAATCTCAAAGGTGAAGTTATATCCCGGATCGTGCCCGATCTT
>CAWUKP010000431.1:0-1691 GCA_963922975.1 uncultured Spongiivirga sp.
GTACACCAAAGTCTTCTGCCATTCGTTCTACCGCTTTGTTCATCAAAGGTGGGCCACAGAAATACACTTCGAAATCCTCAGGTGCCTCATGATCGTTCAAATAATTGTCGATCACACATTGGTGCACAAACCCTACAAAACCGTCGCCAGGAGCGTCTAAGCTCTCTTTGACCTTCCAGTTGTCTTCTTCTAAAGGCTCAGAAAGGGCTACATAGAATTTAAAGTTCGGGAATTCACGTTCTAATGCTCTAAAGTGTTCTAGGTAGAACAATTCGCGCTTCGAACGACCTCCGTACCAGTAGGTCACTTTACGGTTAGTCTTTAAGGTTTTGAATAGGTGATATAGGTGCGAACGCATAGGCGCCATTCCAGCACCACCACCCACGTATAACATTTCGGCCTCGCTATGGTTGATGAAGAATTCACCATAAGGTCCTGAAATAGTTACTTTATCGCCAGGCTTTTGAGCAAAAATATAAGAGGAAGCTACACCAGGGTTCACGTCCATCCACTTGTTTTTGGAACGATCCCATGGCGGTGTCGCAATACGCACATTTAGCATGATTTCACGCCCTTCAGCTGGGAAAGAAGCCATTGAATAGGCACGCTCTACTGTTTCTGAGTTTTTCATCACCAACGGCCACAGACCAAACTTATCCCACTCCATTTGGAACATATTGGGATCGGCATGCTCTTCAGGATGGGCAGTGATGTCCATGTCGCTGTACTTGATCTCGCAAGGAGGAATCTCGATCTGGATGTACCCGCCCGCTTCATAATCCATTTCTTCAGGAAGCTCTACTACAAATTCTTTAATGAAGGAAGCAACGTTCCAGTTACGCACTACAGTAGCCTCCCACTTTTTAATACCGAAGACCTCTTCTGGCACTTCGATCACCATGTCTTGCTTCACCTTTACCTGACAACCTAAGCGCCAGCCTTCTGCGATCTCTTTTCGAGTGAAGTGAGGGGCTTCCGTTGGAAGAATTTCACCTCCACCTTCTTTGATGATACACTTACACTGAATGCAAGTACCACCCCCTCCACAAGCAGAAGGTAAAAATATCTTGTTATTTCCTAAGGTGTTCAACAAGGTTCCGCCTGAGGAAACTTCTACATCTTGTTCTCCGTTAATGTGCAGCATTACTGGACCTGAAGGGACCAATTTAGCTTTCGCACCTAGTAGAATAGACACCAGGGCGAAGACAATCACCAAAAAGACCAAGATGCTAATTACGATAGTTGAAATATCCATTTTCTTTCTTTAGCAATTTATAGTTTGATACCCATAAAGCTCATGAAGCCAAGGGCCATCAAGCCTGTGATAATAAATGTAATTCCTAATCCACGAAGTGGCGCAGGTACATTGCTGTACGCAATCTTCTCACGAATGGCAGCGATAGCAAGAATAGCCAAGAACCAACCAATTCCTGAGCCCAGACCGTAGACAGCTGATTCACCAACTCCTGTAAAATCTTTGATCTGCATAAACAGCGAGCCTCCTAGGATGGCGCAATTCACTGCGATCAAAGGCAAAAAGATACCCAGTGCACCGTAGAGTGCTGGTGCAAACTTTTCAACGATCATCTCTACCAGTTGTACCATAGAAGCAATTACAGCAATAAACATGATAAAGCTCAAAAAGCTCAAATCTTTGTCTGCATACTCTGGACCCAACCAAGCCAATGCTC
>CAWUKP010000432.1:0-1680 GCA_963922975.1 uncultured Spongiivirga sp.
GGATTGCTTGATACTTCTTTTGTTGAGCTTTTCTTCGGTTTCGTTGTTGTACCCATTCAGGAAATTTGAAGTATTGACTGATGGAGGCCAATAGCGAATCTGAGACCTGAGTCACTTTTTGAAATTCTCTTGCGGAATTCACGAATTTATTTTGTTTGCGAAAGCTGTGCAATCGGTCAATCTCTTCTACAGACATCCCCAAGGTATAGCCCTTGTGATCAGAAATGAAGTTTGGGTTGAAAGGAAAAATCTTAGGGGCACGCGCGTGCAGTGCAGCTTGTTTCAAAGAATCCATTTCTTCTTGAAAGGCCCACAAACGCTCCTTGTTCTCAGGAATGTATTCTTCTGGTTGAAAATCGACGAAGTAGTATGCCAGTTGAACAAGCACGATAAGTGCTGCTAAAAGAACAATTCCGTTTCGTTGTTGCTGTGTGAACGTGAAACGGGATTGCTTTTTCATTTTGTATTTGCTAAAGTGATTACTCTTGAATAGCTTCTTGGTTTTGCTTAATCGCCCCCAAGTATCTCTTCAATTGCTTTTTCACAATTGGGAAGAGGAAGTAAAGCCCAACCATATTCGGGAAGATCATCGCGAAAATCATCGCATCGGAGAAAGACCAGATAGAACCCATACTAGCTGCAGCACCGATGACCACAAAAGTCAAGAATAGCAGCTTATACGTAAGATCTGCCGTTTTACCTCTTCCGAACAAAAACTTCCAAGATTGCAATCCGTAATAAGACCAAGAGATCATGGTTGATACTGCGAAAAGCACTACCGCTATCGTCAAGAACACATTAGAATAAGGGATGTATTGTGCAAAGGCTTTTGATGTAATTCCCGCACCTTGCACAACTTCATTTCCGATCATGACCGCGCCACTTCCATCTGTGCTTACATCCGCTCCGTATTCAAAGAAGCCTCCAAAATTAAAGATGATGATGACTAAGGCCGTCATTGTACAAATAACTACAGTATCGATAAAAGGCTCCAAAAGTGCTACTAGACCTTCAGAAGCCGAGTATTTTGTCTTCACAGCCGAGTGTGCAATGGAAGCGGAACCAGCACCAGCCTCGTTTGAAAATGCTGCTCTTTTAAATCCAACCAATAACACCCCGATGATGCTACCAACGCCAACGGCTGTTGGATTGAAAGCTTCGCGCACGATCATGCTAATGGCATCATCTACTAGTGAAAAGTTGCTGAAAATGATGTAGATACAAGCGGCCACATACAGCACTGCCATAAAGGGTACCACTTTCTCTGTAACAGAGGCAATACGCTTGATTCCTCCGATTATAATGATCCCTACCAAAATAGCAAGCACCACACCAATGATGGCTCCAGCGCTAGTACTTTCCCAGCCTGCTAACTCTTTGATGACGATGGTGGCTTGATTAGACTGTGCGGCATTTCCACCACCGAACGATCCTCCGATACAGAAAACTGCGAAGACGGCGGCAGCAATTTTACCGAGGGTTTTAAATCCTTTTTCTTTCAGTCCTTTACTGATATAGTACATCGGACCACCATAGACGGTACCGTCCTCGTCCACGTCTCTGTATTGAACACCGAGCGTACATTCTACGAACTTGGTACTCATTCCGAGAAGGCCACAAATGATCATCCAAAATGTAGCTCCTGGGCCTCCCAATGCAATGGCAAGGGCAACTCCGGCA
>CAWUKP010000433.1:0-1674 GCA_963922975.1 uncultured Spongiivirga sp.
ACAGAAATTGTTTCTGAGAACGATTTCTTTGATTATGAAGCCAAGTATTTGGGGAAGTCACAAGAGATCACGCCCGCACGTATTTCTGAAGAAATGGCGAATAAGGTGAGAAAAGTAGCCAAACAAGTTTATGAAATCCTCAAAATGGAAGGTTTTAGTCGTAGTGAATATATTTTCAAAGACGGCGAACCTCATTTGCTTGAAGTGAATACCGTTCCTGGTCTGACAGAAGAAAGTATTTTGCCACAACAAGCCGCGGAAGCGGGTATTTCGCTACAAGCCTTGTTCGGAGCGGCCATTGAAGAGGCCCTCACCCCCAGCCCCTTTCCCAAAGGGAGAGGGTAGCCATACGTTATTCTTTACTATTGACTATCTTCGTTCGTATAAAATCTATGATTTGTTCTAGTACATGCAAAGTGTAATATCCAGAACTGAACCATACACTTCTCGATCCGTTTGCCTGCGGCCAACACTTGAAGTGACAAATTGACTAACGCATGAGACGCGCCATCTTTCCAGGTTCTTTTGATCCCGTTACCTTAGGTCATATCGACATCATTGAACGGGGTGTTACCTTGTTTGATGAACTGATCATTGCCATCGGTATTAATGCCGACAAGAAGTATATGTTTTCTGTAGAAGAACGCATGCAGTTTATTGCCGAAGCGTTTAAGGACGAACCGAAGATCAAGGTGGTTTCGTACAAAGGTCTTACTGTAGACTTTGCTAAGGAAATTGGGGCTGATTTTATACTTCGTGGTTTGAGAAATCCTGCTGACTTCGAATTCGAAAAGGCCATTGCCCACACCAATCGGGATCTCTATCCAATTGAAACCGTGTTCTTGTTAACCGCGGCCAAAACCTCCTATATCTCTTCTTCCATTGTACGAGATGTGATCCGAAATGGTGGTAATTACAAGATTTTAGTGCCTGATACGGTGAAGGTTAGCTAAGCATACTTCCGCACCAACCTAGACCAACTAAGAACAGAATTCCAGAAGCCGCCAAAAATACCTTTGAGGTCTTTCTATATCTTGGTTTATTTAAAACTAACCCAATGGCTAAAAATAATATTGGGAGAAATAGTCCAAAAACAAAGTAATGTCCAAGGTAATCGAGTTCCATTAACCAAATGTTGCTTTATTCTCGTGAATTCATCACGCCACCATCGATAAACAAAGGCCGCCGCTAATCAGAATGTAAATACCCGCAATAATTAAAAGGATTTTACCCGAACGCTTCTTTCCGCGACCCCACTGAATGGCGCCAATGATGGCCAGTAGAATCGGAACACCAAAAGCCAAGAACATCATTATCAAAATAAATACTCCAATCCCATTGAGGTTGGGTTCGAATAGTGAAATCATTGACGTCATCATAAACTTTCAGCTCTTAATTCTTCAAGATACTCCTTTTTTTCATCTCTGTAAAAGAGATTCATTGTTTCAAAAGGGATGATCTTATAATCTTTATCCACAATATGCACACAGGATTTTTTAATGCTACGTACATCAAAATTATAGGCATCAATGAATTGCATAATGATCACGCGAAACAAATCTTGATACCCCAAACCAGGCGCCTCGATCTCAGGCAAGCAGCACATAATTGACTGTAAATTTTCAGAAGCTTTCTCCACAGAATTACCCGTACTAAACAATTCCAGCATCTTTC
>CAWUKP010000434.1:0-1673 GCA_963922975.1 uncultured Spongiivirga sp.
TTTCTTGTCAATTGGTTTGTAGTAATTCCGATCTGGTTGAAATTTATTCATGTCCAGCAGCGTATCCGCTGGTTGATTAAAGACCACGATGTCGTTGCGCTTGATCTTTTGAAAGCCAGGTAAGCGCATATACGGTAGCTGAAATTTGTTCTTCCATGAAGTATTGCGCTTCTCGAAATCATCGCTAAAGAGGTATGATTTTTTCTTGATGATAGGAATGGTATCGTGTACCATTGGGAATGCGATAGGCGTCATAGGAGAACGCGCTCCATAGTGAAATTTGCTCACAAAGAGAAAATCGCCGATGAGCAGACTCTTTTCTAGCGAGGCAGACGGGATGATGTACGGCTGCATGATGTAGGTATGCACAATGGTTGCCGCAATGACCGCAAAAAATATAGAGCTGATCCAGGAAGATACGGAAAGTCGAATGCTGTCTTCATTCCTGCCTTCATAGGAAGGGTTTTTAGTGTAGTGAAGGTAGGCTATGTACAAGCCAAGGGTCAAAATAGCGAAAACGGTGTGTCTTTTTTTCTTGTAGCCAAAAACGTGTAGCCACTCATAAGTGAGTACAATACCTACAAGATTTCCTACCACAGGAAGTATCAAGAGGATCAACCACCACAAAGGACGACCTATAATCTTGATAAAGACAACGATATTATACAAAGGCACGAAGGCCTCCCAAACCTGTCTTCCGGCGGCTAGATAACCTCTGTTGAAAATGAGCCCGTGTAAGATTCCTTGAAAAAGAAGTAGATAGAGTAGAGTTTCCATTAAGTGGAATGCTTTTCTAGTTTATGCGTGTGGCGAAAGTACCAAAATTCGATAGACCCCAACATTTTGCTTAACCAAGGTTTAACACATCTTTCATGGTGAAGACCCCTGTTTTGCCTACAAGCCATTCAGCGGCCACCACGGCGCCCAGGGCGAAACCATGACGGTTATGCGCGGTATGCTTTATTTCTATGGTGTCTATCTCACTCGTGTAAGTCACCGTATGAGTACCTGGCACATCGGCTTCACGTTTTGCAGTGATCGGTAGACGTTGCTCATCTTTTGCCTCATTCAGTTGCCACTCTCGATGATTACTGTGCTTCATAACGCCTTCAGCCAGTGAAATAGCCGTTCCGCTCGGGGCATCTAGTTTTTTAGTATGATGAATTTCCTCCAATGAAATTTTGTAATCATCCAGATTGGCCATCATCTGGGCCAATTGCTCGTTCAGTTTGAAAAATACATTGACCCCCAAGCTGAAATTGGAAGCATAAATAAAGGCTCCTTTTCGACTTTCGCAAAGTGCCACCATTTGATCGTAATCTTCGAGCCAGCCCGTCGTGCCAGAAACCACAGGTATGTGGTTATTTAAACAGTTGGCAATATTATTTACCGCTGCAGAAGGGATGCTAAAGTCAATAGCGACATCTGCTTCTGTAATGTCGTAGCTCACAGCTCCTTTGTCAACTTTTAATACAATGTCATGACCTCTTTCTTTGGCAATGCGTTCGATCTCCCTGCCCATTCTTCCGTATCCGAGTAATGCAATTTTCATGATCAGAAATCGAGGTTCAGACTCAAGCCGTAGTTTACTTGATTGGTGAACAAATTGTTATTGATGTACGGTTTCAATCGAAAAGAAAGATCATCGTTGATGTTGTATTGTTTCAAATGCG
>CAWUKP010000435.1:0-1666 GCA_963922975.1 uncultured Spongiivirga sp.
AACTTTCCGTAGTCGCAACTGATTTTGGCATCACCTTCAATACGATCTAGATTGATGCTGCCATAATCGTTGGAAAGCTCCACATTGTTGGAAACCGGCATTTTGATGGTGTAGTTGATTTCCATGTTCACATTATTGTTGTTCCAGCCTTTCCACCAAGACTTGTCTTTGTTGAATAAGGTTTTTGCCGAAACGAACGAATTACTTGCATCAAAGGCGACGTCAATTTCATCTAGCTTCTTCTGAACTTTCTCTTCGTTATTGCCATTGGTCTTGATATGCACCTCAATCTCGATGCGATTCTCGTTCCAAGTAGTGATGTACAAATGACCGTAGCTGTTGTCTACATCTAGGGTAGCATCTTTGCTCACCGTATAGGTCTTGTTGATCTTTTTTTCTTTGGTATATTTTCCTTTCCACTTGTCGTGTGCCAGCAAGGTAGTTGGCAGCAAGAAAAGGATCATAATGGCTTTAAATGATATCTTCATGATTTTGATTCTTAAGTAGTTTTACTTCATCTATTTGAATTAATACATTTTGCAACAGGTCAATACGTGTTTGAAAATTGTTGATCATCGCGTGAATCAATCGTCGGTCGTCTCCATTGGCAATCAATTCCTCCCGTAATTGTAGATAGTCTGCCTCCATTTTTTCTAGCTGTTCCATGGCGTCGTCTACAATCAATTGGGTGTCTGGTCCTGCTTCCGACCGTACTTTGGTCAATTCTACTTCGATCAAGGAGGTGAAATACACTTGGGTCTCTGCCATTTCTGGCGATATGTCTTGTAGCGTAGGGGTGCTGCTGAACAAGCTCTTTCCAACAAAGAATCCCATCACTAAGGCCACAGAAGCCGCTATCATCACAGGACGCCACCAGCTGCTGCCCTTAGGTTTTGTATACGCTACACCATTTTGTGCGGCTCCCAGTTTTTCTAGAAAGCGTTCTTGGTGTCCCGCAGTAGGTTCCGCAAGGTCAAATTGGCCTTCTAGTTGCTCAAAAAGCTCCACAAGCTGATCTTTCTCTTTCTCATTCATACTACCATCAATTTATTTCGTAAACTCTCTTTTGCTCTCGAAATCATGGTTCTACAGTTTCCGTAGCTGATGTTCATGATCTCTGATATTTCTTCGTAATCATAACCTTCGATGAGGTGTAAGGTCAAAGAAACTCGGTAATTGTCTTTCAAGGTGTTCATGGTCTGCAAAACTTTCTGAGCCTGTACGTTCTTCAACTCATGATCCTCAATGCCAGCTACTTCATTGTCTTCGACCTTGTGCAATACTTGGTCTATCGACACCTCATTGGCTTTCTGCTGCTTTTTGTAATGATAAATACTGTTGTTGATCACAATGCGCTTCATCCATGCTCCGAAAGTAACTTCGCCTTTAAAAGTGTGCAGTTTCGTAAACGCGTTTAAAAATGATTCCTGCATCACATCTTCCGCTTCCATCGAGTCTTTTACAATTCGCAGCGCTGTGTTGTACATCGCTTTGTAATACTGGTTGTAAAGCGTTAGTTGGGCTTGTTGATTCCCTTTTTTGCATAAAGACAATAGATCGTCAGTATGTATCATTGGTTGGCTCAAAAAAAAATGCGATTTGTTATAAAGATAGGGTTGCCATCGGATTGTTACAGTTTGGGTGATTTTTTTTTCGAATAGAGGAT
>CAWUKP010000436.1:0-1653 GCA_963922975.1 uncultured Spongiivirga sp.
TGACGATCTAGAGAAAAGGTTAACACGAATCCAAAATTTTTATCTTTAGCAATGTTTACCTTTTGGGATGCACCTCATTAAATGAATGAAGAACTAAGTCAACAAACGCTCAAATCTTTGCGCAGCGGCGCTGACAAGGCTTTTACGAGTGTTTATGAAGAAAATCGAGAACGGTTTATCAACTTTGCTAAGAAATACGGCATGGATGAAGATTCCATGCTCGATATCTATCAAGATGCTTATATCGTGTTTCATGAAAATGTAATGACAGGAAAACTCAAGGTTTTAACCAGCAGCGTAAGCAGCTATCTCTTCAGTATTGGGAAGTATATGATCCTCGAAAAGCTCCGAAAGCAACAAAAAACAGTTGCTTTTGCCGTGAAGAACGATGTAGGGGAAGAAACAGTTTCGGTGGCTGATTTTGAATTGCAACCCAACGAACTCAGTGAGCAACAACAGCTGTTACTTCAGCATTTTGAAACACTCGGAGAACAATGTCAAAAAATCTTGAAGTACTTCTACTATCGTGGACTCACCATTGATGAGATTGTTGAGATTGGTCAATACGCGAATAAGAATGTGGTCAAAAGTCAGAAGTCAAGATGCTTACGAACGCTTAAAGAAGCCATTAAAAACCCCAAGACGTAAATGGACGCACAGGAATTGATCGCTAAATATTTCTCTGAAGGCTTAACTGCCTCGGAACAGCAGACCTTAGATACCTTTTTGGCTGCCGATACAGTGCTGCAGGAAGACTTCACCTTACAAAAAGAACTACAGGCTTCCTTGAGAGCTCAAGAGCGCCAACGAAAAAAGCAAATACTTCAACACTTAGAGCAGCATCGAAAATCGTCTACTTCAAAAGGCATCTCCTGGCGAAAGCTATCCATAGCCGCTTCCTTGCTCCTTCTGGTAGGTGTGGGTTATTTCAGCGGACTGTTTGGTAGTAATCTTTCTGAAGAACTGTTCGAACAGCACTATGCTGTCTACCCCAATACGGTGTATTCAGTAACTCGCAGCACCGATGAGTTGGATGTGAAACGAAAAGCCTTTACTGCCTACGAATCCCAACAATACGAAGAAGCGATACAACTCTTAGAAACCTTAAAAAACACAGAAACAGCTGAGCCATATGACTTTTACATTGGGCAGTCGCAATTGGCACTTGGCCAAACTGCTGACGCTATTGGAAGCTTTGAATCGGTGGTCGATACCAATGGCGAGTTTACATCAGAGGCACGCTGGTATTTGGCACTGAGCCATCTCAAAAATAAGGAGAACACAAAGGCGAAAGTGTTGTTGAACCGCATTGTGGAAGATCAAAGCTACAAATACGAAGCGGCATCGGTACTCTTGAAAGCCTTAGACTGAAAGGAAGCGAGAACGAAGCAATAATCCGATAGCGCCTAGAAGAAGAATTCCTCCCAACCAGTAATACCACCTCAAAGATTTTGGTAGTGGTGTGGAAGCTCCACTAAAGGTAGTGCCTGCCCAATAATACGGGTGTTGTAAGGCGTTGTCTTTGTTCTTTTGAAGGAAGTTCAGCTTGGCTCTTTGCATTGCTACGTCTTTCGAAGCACCTTCAGAGAGCTCTTTGTAAAAATCGCTCATGACGGTTGCTGTGGCGCCATCATTGACTTTCCATAGGGTGCT
>CAWUKP010000437.1:0-1650 GCA_963922975.1 uncultured Spongiivirga sp.
TAGCATACCCAAAAAGTACAGAATTATTCACTTCTCCACCCACTTTACAAAACGGCCCCAAAGTGGTAGCGCCGTATATCTTACTCCCCATTTTCAAAACAGCACCTTCATTTAAGGCAAGTCCACCCCGAACAATATTCCCTTCCATGATTTGGGCATTCTTACCCACATAAATAGGCCCCGTACTGGCATTCAGAATACTGAACTCCACAGATGCGCCTTCCTCCAGGAATATTTGATCGGGTTGCACCACTTGATTTGTTGCCGATAATGGCTGCGATTTTCTATTTCTGGTGAGCAATTGAAAGTCGTCGCGAAGTGCCTCATCATTTTTTGAGAAGAGCTCCCACGTATGTTCCAGTTTGAATAGTGTATTGCTGTATTCGTGAATTTTATGCCTGCTAAAATCACTAGGCACCTCTACTTCTGCGCTTCTGAAGGCAAACACCTGACCTTTGAAAGACAAGGCTTCCCCAAGTTGCAGTTTTTCGATTTCCGAAATTAAAGCTGGATTGGGTAAAACGCTGCCATCGATCAAGACGTTATCAGCAGTTGTCATTGCAGGCCATTTCTCAGAGAGATAGTCTACAGTCTTCACACTGAGTTTTTTGTTTAAGTACCGTTCCCACTTTTCTCGAATGGTTAAAATCCCAATACGCAATTCGCAAACAGGCCGTGTAAAGGTAAATGGCAGAAAAGCTTTTCTATTCTGGCCATCATAGAGCACGTAATTCATAGGATAGAGTTGCTAGTTCAGGTAAAAATAAAAAAGCCTTCTCGTTTGGAGAAGGCTTTTTTGGTATTGTGTGCTAAAATCTTATTTCTTCTGAAATTTAGCATATTTGTTTTTGAACTTATCAATACGCCCTGCGGTATCTACCAATTTAGACTTACCAGTGTAGTATGGATGTGAAGTTCTTGAGATTTCCAACTTTACCAAAGGATATTCAACGCCATCTACTTCAATGGTCTCTTTGGTATCAGCAGTAGACTTCGTGATAAACACGTCTTCATTTGACATGTCCTTGAAGGCCACTAATCTATAATTTTCGGGATGAATTCCTTTTTTCATCGTACTTTCTTTAAAATGTTATCCTTAAAGCGGGTGCAAATGTAATTCTTTTTCAGGAATAATCAAGGACACTGATTCCCTTTTTTAAAGGATTTTAAAATTTGTGTAACAATTCCATGGAAAAGATTACTAACTTATCAAACAAAACTACAACAACCATGGAAAAACAACTCCCAAAAACTGGAAAATTTGGCTGGACGTATGGCTTGATTTCTGGTGTCATTGGCATCGTTTTCGGTGTGATGCTTTACACCCAAGACATGCACTACCAGCAAAATACTGCGGTTACGGTTATTCAAGTCGTCATTGGTATCGCCGTTATTGTTTGGGCCATTTTGGCCTTCAAAAAAGCGAATGAGGGCTATCTGACCATCTCACAAGCGTTAAAAATTGGCGCAGGAGTGGCACTGATTGGAGCACTCATTGCTGTGCTTTACACGGTGGTACTCTCCAATTTTATTGATCCTGATTTCGCAGCTAAGGTAATGGACGATCGTATGGCGAATTCACCTCAAGCGGCTGATCTTACTGCAGAACAAATACGGCAACAAAAGGAGATGGGCATCAAATACTTCTGG
>CAWUKP010000438.1:0-1642 GCA_963922975.1 uncultured Spongiivirga sp.
CCCATCTTTAATCTCTACCGAACCTTTGATGGTAGGTTTGCTGGCCATTCCTATCATTATTTTATTCATCTTGGAAAAGATAGGAAAGCTGCGATAGAGCGCACACTTTCAACGACTTACTTTCAGCTCCTTTCTTTGCAGTAGTTTACTCAGCAACCGATGCGGATGCTGCCTATTTTTGAAGAAAAGTTCATAGGCATGCAACGCACTATTTTGCATCTCGATTTAGATACCTTCTTCGTTTCTTGCGAACGACTGTTAGACAGCCGTTTGGTGGGCAAGCCTGTCATTGTTGGCGGAACGGGCGATCGCGGCGTGGTTAGTGCAGCTAGCTACGAAACACGTGCCTATGGTGTACATTCAGGGATGCCCATGAAAATGGCTCGACAGTTGTGTCCGCATGCGGTATACATTCGCGGTAATGCAGGCACCTATACTAAGTTTTCGAAGCAAGTCACCGAGATTCTGCAAAGTGAAGTCCCTGTGCTTGAAAAATCAAGTGTCGATGAGTTTTACGCAGATCTTTCGGGGATGGATCGCTTTTTTGGATGCTACAAATTTGCCACCGAGCTCCGAACGCGGGTGGTCAAGGAAACCGGACTGCCTATTTCGTTTGGTCTTTCGGCTAATAAAACGGTTTCCAAAGTAGCCACCAACGAGGCAAAACCCAACAACCAGCTCAAGATTGATTTGGGATATGAGAAACCATTTCTGGCACCTTTGTCGATTAAAAAGATTCCCATGGTAGGTGAGAAAACCTATCGCACCTTTTGTAATATGGGTGTTAAGACTGTGAGTACCGTACAACAGATGCCTGTAGAGATGATGTTGTCTGTCTTCGGAAAAAACGGCAAAGTGATCTGGCAACGCGCTAATGGTATTGACCATTCGCCCATCGTAGCGTATCACGAACGCAAATCGATTTCTAGCGAACGCACCTATGGGCAGGATACGACAGACATTCCCAAATTGAAGACCACCATCATGGCCATGGCCGAAAACTTGGCCTTTCAATTGCGGAGAGGCGGAAAACTCACCTCGTGTGTCACGGTGAAGATTCGCTATTCTGACTTTCAGACCTATTCAAAGCAAGTACACATTCCGTACACTTCAGCGGACCATCACTTGATCCCTGTAGTGATGAGCTTGTTTGAGAAGCTTTACACCAGACGACTGCTTATTCGATTGGTAGGAGTACGTTTCAGCAGTCTTACATCAGGCACCTATCAGATCAATTTGTTTGATGACGCAAAGCGAACTGTCAGCTTGTACAAGGCGATGGATGATATTCGGCTTCGTTTTGGCGATCGCAGCGTGATGCGAGCCGCTACCTTGGGGGAAGGGGCACAAACCATTGGTAATTTCACAAATCCCTTCAATGGCGAACCTCCCATTGTGTTGGCACACCGACATCAATAAATAGTGTATGTACCTGAACAATCATTCATACTACAGTTTGCGCTACGGCACTTTGTCGGAAGAGGAATTGCTGATTCAAGCACAGCAAAACGGCTGCGAGGTGTTACCCATCACCGATATAAACAACACATCAGCCTGTTTAAATTTTGTACGTCGCGCTCCCGCATTTAATATCAGACCCGTTCTGGGGGTCGATTTTAGAAACGGTGCTGCACCATGTTTT
>CAWUKP010000439.1:0-1635 GCA_963922975.1 uncultured Spongiivirga sp.
ATAATCACTTCATGAGAATTTTAGTAACCACTTTACTTCTACTGTTCAGTTTTGTAACGACTGCCCAGGGAACCCAACTATTGCGCCAACCAACAATTTCGAATAATGAAATCGTTTTTGTGTACGCCAACGATTTATGGAAGGTCTCCACAAACGGCGGTGTAGCCGTTCGACTAACTAGCGATGAAGGCTATGAAACATTTCCGCATTTCTCCCCAGATGGTACCACAATTGCTTTTACTGCGGAGTACGACGGTAATTTTGATGTATACACCATTCCCGCAAGTGGTGGCGAACCAAAACGCTTGACCTTTCACCCAGGCTTTGACGCTGTTCAGGGGTGGACACCCAATGGGGAAGTGCTATTCCGTTCTAACCGTGAATCAAGACCTACACAAACTAATAAGTTCTTCAAAGTAAATGCCAATGGAGGCTTTCCTGTGGCGCTAGATATCCCTAGAGCGGCTTATGGTGAACTTTCACCAGATGGCACTAAAGTGGCTTATGTGCCTTTCACTTCCTGGGATCCGGAATGGCGCAATTATCGCGGCGGACAAGCTATGCCGATTTGGATCGTGGATATGCAAACCAAAGAACTTATACGTACTCCCCAACCCACGCAAGAACGCCATCTAGATCCTGTATGGTTTAACAATAAAGTTTATTACCTCTCGGAACGAGATTATGCCAGTAATATCTGGTCTTTTGACCCCAGCACACAGCAGGAAGAGCAGCTCACCTTTCACCAAAAATTCGATGTCAAGAGCTTGGATGCTGGACCCAATGGAATTGTTTATGAGCAAGGTGGCTACTTACATCTTTTGAATCCTAGTACTAAAGCGTCTACACAACTCAATATTACCGTGAAGGGCGACATGAACTTTGCTCGTAAACGTTGGGAAGCGGTGGAAGCTGGCAGCGTTCGAAATCCGAACCTATCGCCAACCGCTAAACGAATGATCTTCGAACATCGTGGGGAGATTTTTAGCGTTCCTAAAGAAACCGGTTCCTGGTTGAACCTAACACGAAGTGCTGGAACAGCTGACCGCTCGCCCATTTGGTCTCCAAAAGGAGATAAACTAGCCTGGTTTTCAGACAAAAGCGGTGAATATCAGCTGGTCCTTGCAGACCCTGACGGTACGAATAAAAAAATGATGCCGCTGCCCAATCCTACTTTCTACTTTCAGCCAGATTGGTCGCCAGACGGTACATACATTGCCTACACAGATACCGACTATAATATCTGGACCGTGAATGTCAACTCTGGTCAAACTACCAAAGTAGCTACGGATCGCTATGCACATCCCAATCGCGCCATGAATCCGATTTGGTCTCCAGATAGCAAATGGATCGCCTACGTGCGTCAATTGGAGAGTCATTTTAAGGCGGTCTTTGTATACAATGTACAGACTAAAAAAACGTATCAGCTTACGGACGGCCTGGCGGATGCCATCACCCCTGTTTGGGAAGCGAATGGTGAATATCTCTACTTCCTAGCAAGTACGGATTATGGTTTGAACTCCGGGTGGCTTGACATGAGTTCGTACGACCCTCAAGTGAATCGAAGCCTATATGCCATAGTTTTGGCGAAAGACGGGAAGTCGCCCGCACTGCCTAAAAGCGATGAGGAGGAAG
>CAWUKP010000440.1:0-1620 GCA_963922975.1 uncultured Spongiivirga sp.
CACACCCACAAACAAGGCGGTAAAAGGACCTCCCTGCAATTTCAGTGCAATGGTATCTAGACGTTTATAATCAGTACTTTTCCGCGATTTATGCAAGGCAACAATGTCGCGTCTCATGGAGGTATAAGGTTGCTTATATACATCTACGACCGCTTCGGTCAAACTTACATTACGTCTTCGCTTTTTAATAGTTTCTCTGTAGAAGGCGGTCATGAGCGTGGCTTGGTCAATATTGTTTTCCTTTCGCAAGCGTAACACATCGCGTACCAACTGTTTTGGATTTTTAGGAATTTCCACATTTACAGCGGATAGTTCGATGACCGATATATCTAAGCGAATTCGATTATTCCCGTTAAATGAGGAAAGCGGCAAGGTCTTGGTCTGATAGCCGAGATAGGATACCTCTACGGTTCCTTCGGTCATTTCATTAGGAACCTTCAATAGAAAATCACCATCTGCATTGGTGATGGTCGAAATATTGGTATTCACCAAGGAAAGTGTTGCCGACACGAGTTCATTGCCTGTATCATTATCGACCACAGTACCTTTTAATTCTTTGTACGTGGCTTCTTGTGCTACTAATGTGGCGGGCAATGTACTCACAAACACAAAGAGTAATAGCACAGTTTTTAAGGTTTTGGTTGAAATATTCATAAGGCTCGGATTTTGATTGTACATACTTAATTATCAAAAGTTTATGCTTCTTAGCACTCCTCTCAAATTTACTGAATATTTTATGGAAATGATCCGCAAATCAATGGTTGTTTGGTTAAGTATCCTTACTATTAACTGGATTATACTTCCTGTATTCAGACGGAGTTGTACCTGCCACCTTTCTAAATGCTTTGTAGAAGGTGACCTTGTTGTTAAAACCACATTCGTAAGCTATTGCTTCAATTTTGTACATAGAGAATTTACCAGAACTCAATAATTCTTTGGCGTAGTCAATGCGATATTCATTCACGAAATCATTGAAATTGGTATGAATCTGTTCTGAAAAAGTTTGTGAAATATGATGAGGCTTTACGTGAATGGCGGCACCCAAAGATTTGATATTTAACGAATGCTGTAAAAACAGCTGTTCTTCTTTAAAAACTCTCAGAATTTCTTGATGAATCAACTCCATCTCCTCTTTTTTCAAACTCGAACTGAGGTATTTCTTTTTGATCTCCTTTAAAAACTGAGGGTCTTTATACAATATGTAGGCAATGACCAACACGAAGGTATTGTTGATCAAATAGTAATACGCAAACTGGCGCCATCCTTCAGCATACTGCGTTAAAAAAGAGATGATAACTGTGGAAGTTGTGTAGATGATGCAAAGTGCCCAGAGATAAAATGAATTGGAAGAAGATAAAGAACTACGTTTCTTATACAGGGAAACGACCAGCAAAATGCCATAAATCAATAAATGCAAGGCTCTGGCGTAGTTGATGGGCATGATGCGATCGTCAAAATGTGCCTGCATATAGCGAAGCCGTTCCGTCCCTTCGAGGAATAAGAAATCCTGCATGTACGCAAAAAGGAGTAGCAACGGAATGAAGTGCAGCGCATCCTTCCACCTAAGTCTTTTTTTGTCGCTTAAAAAGGTTTGAAAGTGAAACCATAAAAGCGGGCCAT
>CAWUKP010000441.1:0-1606 GCA_963922975.1 uncultured Spongiivirga sp.
GTCCTCGTCATTCACCGCCAAGCAAATGGAGTGTTCGGAGGAAGCCTGCGTGATCATAATGATATTGATTCCTTCTTGATACAATACTTCGAACAATCGCTTCGAGAAACCTGGTATTCCTACCATGCCGCTGCCTTCAAGAGTAAGCAAAGCAATGTTGCCAATATGACTAATCCCTCTTATGGGTTGCAACTGATCGTTGGTTTGGCTGGTTATTTTTGTACCGTACTCGCTTGGAGCGAAGGTATTTTTGATCCAGATCGGAATTTCTTTTTGAAGCACGGGTTGAATGGTAGGCGGATAGATCACTTTCGCACCAAAGTGCGATAACTCCATCGCCTCCTGATAGGAAATATGACGAATGGGTTGGGCTTGTTTCACCAATTTGGGGTTGGCCGTGTACATACCGCTCACATCGGTCCAAATTTGCAATTCTTCGGCATCTAAGACTGCTGCTAAAATTGCAGCCGTATAATCCGATCCACCGCGTCCCAGCGTAGTAGTTTCACCATCATCCGAGGAGGCGATGAAACCAGGCATCAGAAAAACGCGCGCAGCAGTGTCTTTGAAGTAGCTCGCAATATTTTGATGCGTTTGTTCAAAATTCACCACGGCTTTGACGAATTGCTTACTGGTTTTGATCAGTTCACGACTGTCTTTGTACACCATATCTAAACCGTGATGTTTGCCTGCTTCGGCAATAATCATGGACGATAATAATTCTCCGTAGCTCCCGATGAGATCAGTGGTGCGTGGGGAAAGCTCACCCAGCAAAAAGGCACCTTCCAACAAGGTTTCCAAGGTATTGAGTTGCTGCTTGACCTTGCCAATTAGGGCGGATTGTTCTTTGGCTGGAATCAATTCGCGTATGGTTTCGATATGTCGGTTTTCGATTTGACGAAATACTTCGGCATACGTTTCATCTTTCGCAGCCGCCAGTTGAGCGCTTCGAAGTAATAAGTCTGTGACGCCACCGAGTGCCGAAACCACAACTATCGTTTGGTCTGAAGTATCACGGACAATACTCAGTACATTTTTTATGGTGGAGGCATTGGCCACCGAAGTGCCGCCAAATTTTAAAACTTTCATGAAATAGAATTATGGAATCGTAAAAAAGGAATTAGACCAACTGTGATTAAAATGACGAACCCCCCAAAGGGGTAATAGTCACCAATGTTCCAACGAAGCGGATGTTCGCTAGAGTGAAAAATGCGGATGCTATGGGAGTAAGGTCTTTATTCATCTCGGTATACCTGTCAAATGTATTACTTTTACCATGAAGCGCAAGCCGAAGGATCAATTTTTGGAGAATTTACAAATTTGGCTCTCATATTTTGAATAATGAAGATTTTTTCACCCAAGCAACTTTACGAAGCTGATAATATCACAATTGCCAATCAGCAAATTACGTCAACTGATTTGATGGAACACGCCGCCACGCAACTGTTTGCTTGGATGCACGCTCGTTTGCAAGGTGCTCAGGTACCCATCAAAATCTTTTGCGGCATTGGAAACAATGGCGGTGACGGCTTAGTGCTGGCGAGGTTGTTGCTCAATAACGGATATCAGGTTGAGGTGTTTGTTGTGAACTATAGTGATAAGCGAT
>CAWUKP010000442.1:0-1604 GCA_963922975.1 uncultured Spongiivirga sp.
TTTTCAGGAGCTTTGGGATATAAACAGCGGTAAGTAGGGCCGTTTTTATAGTTGAATACCGACACCTGTAATTGGAATTTAAATATGGCGGCATGTACCATAGGCTTTTGAGTCAAAACGCAATGGTCGTTGATCAAATATCGCGGACTAATTCGATCTGTGGCGTCTACAATGATATCATATTCCGAAAAAAGCTGAGTCGCATTAGACGCAGTCAAATAAAAAGGATAGGTGCTAATTTGAGTGCTCGCATTTAAAGCTTTCAAACGCGTTTGAGCCACTTCTACTTTCAAATTGCCAATGTCTGCTCGAGTATAGAGGGTTTGTCGATGCAGATTACTTTGAGATACCACATCGCCATCTACAAGTCCCAAATGACCAATGCCCGCGCTGGTCAGTACAGGCAACAACGCATTTCCCAATCCACCCACACCAATGACCAGTACTTTGGTCTTCACGATCTTTTTTTGTCCATGCGGGCCAATTTCGGTAAGCATGGTTTGTCGTATGTAACGCTCGTCGTTCATAGTCTAACCTCCTGCAAATGGTGAAAGGATGGCGATTTCATCAGCATCAGTTAGTTGAATCTCGGTACTTTGGGAAATAACTTCATGGTTGATCGCGATTTGTAAACCTTCAAGATCAAGTTGATATTCGCTTTGCAAATAGGTGCGAAGATCACTTAAGTCTTCTGCGGCAATCCGTTCCTCTTCTTTGCCTGTGCATTCAGCTACTTCCCCAAAATATAAAATCTTCAACTTCATCATACCAAGAATAGTTTAATGCTAGCAATGGCCAATACGCCTGAAAGGAGATAGGTTAGTATGCGATTATTGAACTTTCTGCTGCCATACAATGCCCCCAAACTGCCGCCTATGAGCGCTACAGGAACGAAATAGAAAGCTTCTGCGGGTACATTCCCGCCATGCGTGATAAAACCGATCATTCCTGCTATCGAATTTACAAAAATGAACAATGCCGAAACAGCCGCGGCCTGTTTCATTGTGCCCCATCCTAATAAAATAATAATTGGACTCAGAATAATGCCCCCGCCAATGCCAATCATCCCTGAAAAAAGACCGATACCCAAACCAATAATGATTGAGGCGATCCATGAATTTTGGCGAAGTTTTACAGGCTGTTTTCCGAAGATATTAAGCATTCTTAGAATGGCGATCACCAAAAAGACTCCTAAAATTTGCTTGTAAAGTGAAGGGTTGATGATAATATAACCGCCTAAAAAGGCCGCAGGAACGGAGCTAAGGGCAAACGGATAGAATAATCGCCACTTAAAATGTTGATCCTTTCTAAAAAACCAAAAGGCCACAGCAGAAACAAAAATATTCAACAGCAAGGCTGTAGGTTTCATGACAAGTGTCGGAAAAGCAAAAAGGGCCATCAACGCCAAATAGCCACTGGCACCGCCGTGGCCAACGCTTGCGTATAAGAAGGCAACGACCAGTAGAATGCCCAAAAATAGGACTAGGCTATGCAGTGGAAGTTCCAAATTCAAGAGGCATTTAATGGAAGGTAAGTGATCGTATCTCCTTTTTTTATGCCTTCAAGGTTAGAAGGCACGATTAATAGGGCATTACTCACTGCAA
>CAWUKP010000443.1:0-1600 GCA_963922975.1 uncultured Spongiivirga sp.
CTTGTTGAATTTTGTTTCGGGTAGCATTCTCAATACGATTCATCAAAAATTTGTCGACCCGCAAAGGTGCCTGCCCTTTATCAGCGGTAAAACTATAATGCTCGTAAAGATCTTGGGATGCGTCTTCAGGAAGTGAAAGTTCTTCCATGGATTTTAGTTTCCGTTACCGTTTCCTAGTACGAGATCCACCTTGGAAGTCTTCATGAGTAAGTCACCAGGCTTGATCTGTTTGCCATCCTGCTTTAACCCCAGAACCATGTCTCTTCCAATATTGTCTACGTACTCCGCTTTGCCCACTTCAAAACCGACCGCTCTGAGCGTTGCCTCTGCACTTCTTCGTGTGTACTGAATGATGTCTGGTACCGATACTTTACGATATCCTGAGGGGTTGATCGTCAAATAGATACGCCTTCCTTCCTTCACATTCTTACCTGCCACGGGCGCCTGCTCGATCACAGCGAAAGGAGGATACGAAGGGTTGAAGTTAGCGGTATCCAAAATTTCGATATTCAAGGTGAGTTCTTCCAGTTTTTCCTTCGCCTCATCAAACGATAAGTTGGTGACTTGGGGAACCACCACAAATTCGTCGTGGTTCGTGCTTGAATTCAACCACTTCAACAATAAAAAACAAATCAGTACAACAGCAATCAGTGCAAGACCCAATTGAATCAAGAACGTTTTGCTGAAAATGAACTTTAGTAGGCTCATAAAGGAAATTTGAAGGCAAAGATATTAAAATAGGAATCCTTTTGAATCGTATTTCAATAAATGCGCTATTTTCGTTCTACTAACGTTTGTAATTCACTTTTCGTTTCTAATGCGTAAAAAGATTGCCATCATTATGGGCGGCTATTCTTCGGAATACGAGATCTCGTTAAAAAGCGGTGCAGTAGTCTATCAGCATCTCGATCGCGCGAAATATGAGCCGTATCGAGTTCATATATTTCGTGAAAAGTGGGTTTTGGTCGCAGAAGACGGTCAGGAGCATTCCATTAACAAAGATGACTTTTCAGCAAGCTTGAAGGGTGAGAAAATTACCTTTGATTGTGTGTTCAACGCTATTCACGGGAGTCCAGGTGAAGACGGCTTTATGCAAGGCTATCTCGAGCTGTTAAACATTCCGCACACCAGCTGTGGCATGTACCAGGCGGCGCTTACTTTTAATAAACGCGATTGTTTGTCGGTCTTAAAACCATACGGTATCCAAACTGCTACTTCTTATTATCTAAATCAAGGAGATACAATTGATGAAGAAGCCATTATTGCGAAAGTGGGACTTCCCTGTTTTGTGAAAGCGAACAAAGCAGGTAGTAGTTTTGGCATCACCAAAGTTCACCATCAAAATGAGCTCACAGCTGCCATTGCGCATGCGTATAAAGAAGATGACGAGATTATTATTGAGTCTTTTCTAGACGGCACAGAAGTTTCGGTCGGTGTTATTCAGTATCGTGGTGAAGTGACGGTATTGCCGATCACAGAAATTGTTTCTGAGAACGATTTCTTTGATTATGAAGCCAAGTATTTGGGGAAGTCGCAAGAGATCACCCCCGCACGTATTTCTGAAGAAATGGCGAATAAGGTGAGAAAAGTAGCCAAACAA
>CAWUKP010000444.1:0-1589 GCA_963922975.1 uncultured Spongiivirga sp.
CCTTCTATTTTTTTAGCGCACAAGCAGGCCTTTTTCCTGGCTTAAATCACCTTTGCTTATAGGCGTTTGACCACGGGTATCCCTTCTTTCACAACAATCAATTTGATTCTTCGTCTTTCTAGGGTAATATTGTGGGTATCTCCGAGGTGTTTCATTTCGGTGCCCAAATCTTAGTATCATGAACAAAACTACGCGCAACATCAGTGCAGCAGCTTGGCTATGCACTATGTTCTTTTCTCTTTCGTTGATTGCACAAGAACAGACTGCGGCTGTTCAAGCCAGTGCTAAGCAAATTGTATTGGACAATCCGTCAAGTGGCGATTTGCAACAGCTGCATGAACTTGGTTTCGACCTAGGCTGTGGTGCGATATTCAATGGCGACAAGCTCTATCTTGAACTTGCTCCTGAGCAATTAGCGCTCTTAAACAGCCGTCGTATTGCTTACACTGTTACCATTGATAATCTGGAAGCATATTATAAAGAACGCAATGCCACTGATTTACCGAAGGCGATCTCAGAGTTAGAGCAATTAAAAGCACAAAGCCGCGCGAACAATCGTTCGTTGAGTACCCAAAATACCACCATCGATAATATTGTTCAATATGAAGGTGCTAATGAAGTGAGCTGGGGAATTCCACAAAACTTCAGCCTTGGCAGCATGGGTGGTTGTCTCACCTACACAGAGATGTTAGCCGAACTAGATGAGATGCGTACGCGTTTTCCAAATCTGATCTCTGTAAAAACAGATGCTTCGCCAAGCGGTACTCAGACTACTTGGGGAAACAGCTTCACCAATGGAGGACAATACGCCACCTGGCCAGGTCAGACGGTGTACTATGTACGTATTTCGGATAATCCTGATACGGATGAAGCGAACGAGCCTGAATCACTTTTCACAGGTATG
This sequence comes from uncultured Spongiivirga sp., assembly GCA_963922975.1. GTDB lineage: Bacteria > Bacteroidota > Bacteroidia > Flavobacteriales > Flavobacteriaceae > JANQRC01. The sequence goes on from CAWUKP010000444.1 coordinate 905, forward strand.
ACCCACTCTAGAGAAGTTTCATCCATGATGAACTTGATCTACTTCATGTGGTATGTCCTGGAAAACTACGATACTGATGCCAGCATCAAAAACTTAGTAGATAATCACGAAATGTACTTTATTCCTGTGGTGAATCCTGATGGATTGCTTTGGAATGAGCAATTACAACCTTCTGGAGGAGGCTTACAGCGTAAAAACTTAAATCCTTCGGCCAATACAGGAAATAGCTCATTGCGAGGAGTAGACCTTAATCGAAACTACAATTACCTCTGGGGCCCTACTTATGGTGGCTCTTCTGGTAGTACAACGAGCGACACCTACCGTGGAACCAGTGCTTTTTCGGAGCCTGAAACACAGATCATTCGCGATTTTGTACAGGCACATGAGTTCCAAACGGCCGTGAATCACCACGCTACCTCAAACTTGATTCCGCATGCCTACAACGGACAAGCTAATGCGCCTGCCTCTGGACGTGAAGCGGAATTTGCTAAGCATTGCCAGGAGCTGACACGTTTCAACAGATATATTTACGGTGAAGCACCCGATGTATTGACGATTGCGAATGGTGATATGAGTGATTGGATGCTTGGTGGAATCGCCGATGTGAATGGTTCAACGGGTTCAGGAGAAGCTATTTTGGCCATGGCGCCAGAAAACGGTTCATGGATTTCTGGGGATGGTGAAG
>CAWUKP010000445.1:0-1580 GCA_963922975.1 uncultured Spongiivirga sp.
TGATAAACGCCCAGATTTTATGCTTTGGCTAGGCGATAATACCTATTTGCGAGAAGCAGATTGGAATTCGCGTATCGGATTTCTACATCGCTATACACACACCCGTTCTTTGCCAGAAATGCAGCCTCTGCTGGCTTCCACACATCATTATGCCATTTGGGACGATCATGATTACGGTCCGAACAACGCCGATAGCAGCTTTTGGCTCAAGGACACGGCTTCGGAGATTTTTCAGCTCTTTTGGGGCAATCCGAACTGTGATGTGATCAACAAAGGTGGCATCACAGGTACTTTTCAATGGGCCGACCTTCAGTTTTTCCTTTTAGACAATCGTTATTTCAGAACCTCGAACGATAATTATACAGGAGAACGACAGATGTTAGGCAAAGACCAAATAGATTGGTTGATCAATGCCCTAGCTTCCAGTCGTGCGCCCTTTAAGTTCGTGGCTGTGGGCGGACAAGTATTAAATTCCGAAGCCATGTATGAGAATTACGCCATTTTTAAAGAGGAACGCGCTTATTTCCTTCAAAAAATTAGAGAAGCCAGAATTGAAGGCGTGATCTTTCTCGACGGAGATCGCCATCACACCGGTCTGAGTCGCATGCAAGAAAGCAATCGTGTGTATCCGCTGTACGATTTGACCTGTTCTTCACTCACCGCAGGTTCCAACAACAATCGCGAAAAACTAAATGTTTACCGAATGGAGGAAACCTTGGTGGGCGAGCACAATTTTGGGATGCTCACCGTTCGTGGGCCGCGTACCGAGCGCGTACTCACCATTCAGATCTTTGATACCAATGGCAAGGAGCTTTGGAGCAAGGACATCGCAGCCAGCGAATTAAAATATAGGTCTAGAAACTAAACGCCTTTACGATGATTTAGATCTTTAGGGGGTTGTTCGATTAAGAATGCAGAGAACAATTATACACCGTCAAGGATTGCGTTCTAAATTGTCATATTGTGTGCGCTCAAACAGCACCTGTATTTTATGCTGCATATCGTTTGGTGTAACTTTTCTGAAGTATGTCAATAGATCTTGAGTAGTCGGATATCTGTTCAATTCTTGTTTTTTAGAACCATGACGACTATGCCAATCTTGAATGAATCTTTGTAATGCCAAATTAACGCGCTCCTCTCCTACTAGTTGCTGAAACTCGAACATGGCCAGTGCGCCTTTGTTGTAATACACAAAATCTTCGTGAGCTACCAGTGCCAACGGTGGTTCTGATAGGGTCTCTTTGCGTTTGCGTTCGTACATTTCATTTTGTAGCGCTAAAAACTGAACTACTTTTTCTTCTGGATAGTGCGCTTTCAACACCATCAATGCAGCGTATTGCGAAAGGGTTTCCAAGATGAAATGTTGCCCTTGCACGTTGGCGGCTTCTACTTGCATGCCAAACCATTGATGGGCAATTTCATGAGCGGTAATGAAGAATACCATATCCACATCTTGGCTGTCGTCAATATTCAGCACAAAGCCTAAAGCTTCGGAAAAAGGAATGGTGCCTGGGAATGACTGCGCAAATTCAGCATAGCGTGGAAATTCCATAATTCTAAGCGTTTGGTATGGATACGGG
>CAWUKP010000446.1:0-1578 GCA_963922975.1 uncultured Spongiivirga sp.
CGCATTGGGAGCTGATTATTGTTGACGATGGTAGTGCGGACGAAACCCTCACTGTTCTCCAACCCCTAAGCGCTGCCGATGCGCGTATCAAAGTCTTTCAACGACCAGATCAACACCCCAAAGGGGCCAATAGCTGTCGCAACTTTGCCTTTGTCCAAGCCCAAGGAACCTACGTGAATTGGTTTGACAGCGACGATATCATGCATTCAGAATTTTTGGCTAAAAAAGTAGCCGCATTTACCGATGCATTAGACGCCGTGACCCACAGAAATCACTACGGCAATTTTTCGCTAAGCAAGTTTCGTGAGAGCAAGTTTTTGAATGCTCAATCAGAAGAACTGTTTTACTATTTCGGAACCGATCAAATCGAATTACAGACCTGTACGTTTTTATGGCGTAAAAGCTTCTTGGAGGATAAAACTCTATTCGACCCCACCATACAACGCTTTCAAGACAACGAGTTCCACATTCGTATGCTAGCCTTATCGCCGCGCGTACATATGTTAAGCGACGTATTGGCTACCATTCGTTTGGGAAGTACACATGCAACGCAAATCAGTCATGTGAGCAATCGTTCGCCCAAAAAGATGTTCGACATTGTATTTTACCGCCTGCAAACCTTCAAACGTCGAGAAGCAACTCCTGCTGAAAAACGAGACGAATTCAACTTCACCGTGGCTAAAAAGTTTCTTTGGAATTTTTACGACGCGCTCGCTGAGGTTCCCCATCGCTCTTCAAAACTAAAGGCGCTGCTCGAAAAGAAGGATTGGTTATTGTACTTTTACCGAGCCCGCGAAGTGTCGCTGGCCACCAAATTCAAATCGCTAGGGAAATTTGGTCTGATGCTACTCACCAACCGCCGCTAAATGGTTTCCATCATCATGCCCACATACAATCGCGCCCATCTCATTGGCGAAACCTTGGAAAGCATCCAGGCGCAAACCTATACCGATTGGGAGTGTGTGATTGTTGACGACGGCAGTTCCGACCACACTGCAGAAGTGGTGACGACCTTTTCCACAAGCGATCCTCGCTTTAAATACCACCTAAGGCCTGCAGATCGTACCAAAGGGGGCAACGCCTGTCGCAACTACGGTTTTGAATTGAGTGAAGGCGAATACGTACACTTTTTTGACGACGACGATTTGATGGAGCCTCAAAATCTGGAGCAGAAGGTGTCTTTGTTGGAACAGCAACCCGAAGTGGATTATGTGCTTTGCCCGATGCGTTTTTTTACGGTGAAAGATGGAAAACAAGAAGACCTTCCGCAGATCTCGAACATACAGTTTAAGGACGTCTTTCGCGATTACGTTTTAGGCCTTATTTCCATTTGGACCATCACCGCTTTGTGGAGGAAGTCTGTTTTTGAAGGGCAACCGCTATTCGACGAAGCGTTGAGCATTACCCAAGACTTGGAATTGATTTCCCGTACGATTTATCGCAACCGGAAGGCAGCCACACTTGAGGAACCCTTGCTCTGGGTTCGAAAGAACGCGAATAGCATCCGAACCAACTTTCTCAAGGATCCTGAGTCACGCATTGACGATTATTTGATCGTCAAAGAACGGGTGTTGAATT
>CAWUKP010000447.1:0-1546 GCA_963922975.1 uncultured Spongiivirga sp.
CCTCCATGAGCTCCGTAAACATATTACGATTCTGGATAGCCGCATCTTGCACAGCCTTCAAAGCATTGTTAGCAATCGATTGCTGCGCTTTGTGTAAATTCTTAAGCGTTCCAATCTGATGTTCCTTTTCTTCTTCGGTAGCACGGATGACTTCTGCCGGTAGTACCGTCGGGGAACCTTTGCTGCTTAAGAAGGTATTCACCCCAATAATGGGATATTCTCCAGTGTGCTTCAGGGTCTCGTAATACAAGCTCTCTTCTTGAATCTTACTGCGCTGGTACATGGTTTCCATAGCTCCGAGGACACCTCCGCGTTCCGTAATTCTATCGAATTCAAGTAGCACGGCTTCTTCCACCAAATCAGTCAATTCCTCAATAATAAAGGATCCTTGCAGTGGATTCTCGTTCTTCGCCAAGCCCAACTCACGGTTAATGATTAACTGAATGGCCATGGCACGCCTTACTGATTCTTCCGTGGGGGTGGTGATGGCTTCATCGTACGCATTCGTATGTAAAGAATTACAATTATCGTAGATCGCATACAAGGCTTGTAGCGTGGTTCGAATATCATTGAAGTCGATTTCCTGAGCATGTAATGAACGGCCAGAGGTCTGAATATGATACTTCAGCATCTGCGCCCTAGGATTGGCGCCGTATTTTTCTTTGAGGGCCTTTGCCCATATTCTACGCGCTACGCGACCAATGACCGCGTATTCGGGATCGATCCCGTTGCTAAAGAAAAACGAGAGATTTGGACCAAACTTGTTGATGTCCATCCCCCTGCTTAAATAATACTCTACATACGTAAACCCGTTCGATAAGGTAAAGGCCAATTGCGTAATGGGGTTCGCTCCCGCCTCAGCAATATGATAGCCTGAAATGGAAACCGAGTAGAAATTTCGAATGTTTTGGTCGATGAAATATTCCTGAACATCCCCCATAAGTCTCAAAGCAAATTCTGTAGAAAAAATACAGGTATTCTGCGCTTGGTCTTCTTTCAAAATATCGGCTTGAACCGTTCCGCGCGCTTGCGAAAGGGTATCGGCTTTGATTTTTTCGTATACATCTTTCGGAAGCACTTGATCTCCCGTAACGCCTAACAGCAACAATCCAAGTCCGTCATTGCCTTCAGGAAGTGCTCCTTGATAAGTAGGTCGTGCCAAGCCTTGATCATCGTACAATTCCTTCTTCTTTGCTTCTACCACGGCCTCCATACCCTGCTCTTTGATGTAAAGCTCACATTGTTGGTCAATCGCGGCATTCATGAAAAAACCCAAGAGCATCGGTGCCGGACCGTTGACGGTCATACTTACCGAAGTCATCGCATCCACCAAATTGAAGCCAGAGTACAGCTTCTTGGAGTCGTCTAAACAACAGATAGAAACACCAGCATTACCAATCTTCCCGTAGATATCAGGACGATAATCTGGATCATTTCCATAGAGTGTAACGCTATCAAAGGCAGTGGACAAACGCTTCGCTGGCATGTCGAGACTCACGTAGTGAAAACGACGGTTGGTACGCTCTGGGCCTCCTTCTCCTGCAAA
>CAWUKP010000448.1:0-1531 GCA_963922975.1 uncultured Spongiivirga sp.
TCGTTGGTTAACTCTTCGTTACCCAATTTGGTATCACGAACTTCTAGTGAATACTCGTCAATGTGGATGGAGGTGAAAATATCTTCACGCACCACTTTTTCAGAGATCACAATCGCATCCTCAAAGTTGTATCCTTTCCAAGGCATGAAGGCCACTTGCATGTTACGCCCTAGTGCCAATTCACCAGTTTGTGTAGCGTAGCCTTCACAAAGTACTTGACCTTTCTTCACACGATCGCCTTTTCTAACAATCGGCTTCAAGTTGATAGAAGTACCTTGGTTGGTTTTGCGGAATTTGATCAGTTCGTACGTCTTCTTATCGTCGTCAAAACTTACGAGCAATTCATCGTCTGTTTTATCGTATTTGATCACGATTTTGTTGGCATCTACATATTCTACAGAGCCATCGCCTTCTGCGTTGATCAATACTCTAGAGTCAGAAGCTACTTGACGCTCTAGACCTGTTCCAACAATCGGAGAGTCTGGGCGCAAGAGCGGCACGGCTTGACGCATCATGTTTGATCCCATCAAGGCACGGTTTGCATCGTCATGCTCTAGGAACGGAATCAAAGATGCTGAAATAGAAGCAATTTGATTCGGTGCCACGTCTGTGTAGTGTACCTCTTTTGGGTCTACTACGGGGAAGTCACCTTCCTGACGAGCAATCACACGATCTTCTGCGATCGTTCCATCTTTTTTCAATGGAATGTTCGCTTGTGCAATTTTCTTACCTTCTTCTTCCTCGGCGCTGAGATACATGAAATTCTCTGTATCTACTTTACCATTTTCCACCTTGCGATACGGCGTTTCCAAGAAGCCCATATTGTTCACCTTGGCAAACACACCTAGTGAAGAGATCAAACCAATGTTTGGTCCTTCAGGTGTTTCGATCGGACACAAGCGTCCGTAGTGGGTATAGTGTACGTCACGTACCTCAAAACCAGCACGCTCTCTAGAAAGACCTCCAGGACCTAGTGCAGACATTCTACGCTTGTGCGTAATCTCTGCCAATGGGTTGGTCTGATCCATGAATTGCGAAAGCTGGTTGGTTCCAAAGAACGAATTGATCACCGATGAAAGTGTTTTCGCGTTAATCAAATCGATTGGCGTAAATACTTCATTGTCACGAACGTTCATACGCTCTCGGATAGTTCTTGCCATACGTGCAAGACCGACACCGAACTGCTGTGAGAGTTGTTCGCCCACCGTTCTTACACGACGGTTCGACAAGTGATCGATATCGTCAATCTCTGCTTTAGAGTTGATCAATTCGATCAAGTATTTGATGATGGTAATGATATCGTCTTTGGTCAAGACCTGCTTGTCCATGTCGATATCCAAACCAAGCTTTTTATTCATTCGATAACGACCTACTTCACCGAGGTTGTAGCGCTGATCAGAAAAGAACAGCTTATCGATGATACCGCGAGCGGTTTCTTCATCGGGTGGTTCGGCGTTACGCAATTGTCTGTAAATATGCTCTACCGCTTCTTTTTCAGAGTTGGTAGGGTCTTTTTGAAGTGTATTATGGA
>CAWUKP010000449.1:0-1528 GCA_963922975.1 uncultured Spongiivirga sp.
AAAGGCCACGCTTCGTTACAAAATTGTACACTCCGCCTTTTCCTTCTTTATCACCGGGAAACCAGTTTTGAACAGTGGAGTATTTGATTTCAGCATCGTCAAGTGCAATGAGCTCTACCACAGCGGCGTGCAGCTGATTCTCATCGCGGGAAGGTGCCGTACAGCCTTCCAGATAACTCACATAGCTCCCTTCGTCTGCAATGACCAAGGTTCTTTCGAATTGTCCCGTTCCCGCCTGATTGATGCGAAAATAGGTGGAGAGTTCCATGGGGCAACGAACACCTTTCGGAATGTAGCAAAAAGACCCGTCGGAAAAGACCGCAGAGTTCAAGGCTGCGTAAAAGTTATCTTTCTTCGGAACCACTGTACCCATGTACTTGCGTACCAATTCTGGGTATTCTTGAATGGCTTCAGAAATGGACATAAAAATAATGCCCTTTTCAGCCAACGTCTCTTTAAAAGTAGTAGCCACTGAAACTGAATCTACCACCACATCCATAGCGACGCCGGCTAACTTTTTCTGTTCATCGAGAGAGATGCCTAGCTTATTGAAGGTTTCCAGCAATTCTGGATCTACTTCGTCAAGACTGTTGTATTTGGGCTTACTGTTGGGTGCAGAATAATAGGAAATAGCTTGAAAGTCTGGTTTTGTGTATTGCACGTTGGCCCATTCAGGCTCCTCCATTTCTTGCCAACCTCTAAAGGCATCTAGCCTCCATTCTGTCATCCATTCAGGCTCGTTCTTCTTTGCAGATATAGCTCGGATAATGTCCTCATTCAAACCAACAGGCAGCGTATCGGATTCTATATCTGTGTAGAATCCGTACTCGTATTCCTTGGTTGCCAGGTCTTTCTCTAAGTCTTGTTCTGTATATTTATTCATAGCGTTTTTTGCTTCAGTATGCCAGAAATCCTACAGTGAAAAACTTTCACCACAACCGCAGGTGCGCTGTGCATTTGGATTGTTGAACACAAATCCTTTCCCGTTTAATCCTCCAGAATATTCTAAGGTAGTTCCTACGAGGTATAAGAAGCTCTTTTTATCTACAACGATACGAACCTCGTTGTCTTCAAAAACCTTGTCTTGATCTCCAATGGCCTTGTCAAAATTCAATTCATAAGACAATCCTGAACAACCGCCACTTTTCACACCTACGCGAATGTAATCGGTAAGTGCGTCAAAGCCTTCTTCTGTCATCAACTGAACGGCCTTGTTCTTTGCAGTATCTGAAACCTTGATCATTCTTAATTAAGATTGTTTAAAAATAGTATGCAAAAATACAACATCACATCCGAAATATAGCAGTGGCTAACATTTATATAACGAATATGGGGATAAGGGTTTCTTATTTGAAGAAAGTGCCGCTGAAGATTACTGTATTTTAATGACTAAAACGTCTTTAAGTCCTTGATTTTTAGGAATATCACCATCAGCGCTTTCTGTTTCGCCAACAATGATGGCACTACCTGAAGCTATTTCTACGACACCGTGGGCAAAATCAAGTCCTGAACCTCCAAAAGAGCGTTC
>CAWUKP010000450.1:0-1520 GCA_963922975.1 uncultured Spongiivirga sp.
TGATCATGCAATTGCAGACGCAGATACCACTACAACCTTCGCATCATCCGATTGATTATGGGAGCAAGGTGTTCATGCTTGGATCTTGCTTTAGTCAACATATGAGTGCTAAACTGGCCTATTTTCAGTTTCAGCACTTGCAGAATCCTTTTGGCATTTTATTTCAACCTAAGGCGTTAGAACAATTGGTCATTGCCGCTTTGGAAGGAAAAAAATATACGGAAGATGAACCTTTCTTTCACAACGAACACTGGCACTCTTTTGAAGCGCATTCTAGCCTTAGTCACCCCAATAAAGAAGAGTTACTTCGTCTACTGAACCAAAAATTGCAGAATACTGCTAATTTTCTTGAAGCCGCTACCCATGTGTTCATTACGTTAGGTACAGCCTGGGCGTATCGCTTCAAAGAGACACAGACTTGGGTTGCTAATTGCCACAAAGTACCGCAACAACAATTTGATAAAGTGTTGTTATCGGTGGAAACGATCGCGGCCTCATTGCGAAGGATAAGAGCGGCCATTCAAGCCAGAAATCCAAAAACGCAGTTGGTATTCACCGTCTCACCGGTACGTCATTTGAAAGATGGTTTTGTGGAGAATCAACGCAGCAAGGCACATCTGTTGGCAGCGGTTCATGAGGTCATCAGTGACCAAAATGGCTTTTATTTTCCGGCCTATGAAATTGTGATGGACGAACTTCGTGATTACCGTTTTTACGCGGAAGACATGGTACATCCCAATTCCGTAGCAATCGATTATATCTGGAAGAAATTCGCAAAGGTTTGGGTTGATGCGAAGGCAGCTGGAATCATGAAAGAAGTAGATGCTATCAGAAAAGGGCAACAGCATCGGCCATTCAACGCAACGAGTAAGCAATACCAAGAATTTAGTGCTCAGTTAGAAGAGAGAATCCACAAGTTGCAGGCTCAGTTTGCCCACATGCGGTTTTAACCATTTGGGACAAAGCTGTACCTTTCCTTCAAAATCAAGGCATGCGAAAGATTCTTTTCGGTATCATCATCACATTGTTACTCTTGCTCTTCTACCAGTATTGGACGGATCGAAAAGAGGAGCAGAAGGCTATTTTGCAAGGTTCTGTACTGATTCAGGAACAGTTGGCAAATGTGGGTAAATTGATCGTCACAGAAGGTCATTTTTCTGAAGTGTTTACTTACCAAGACCAACGTTCGGTATTTGGAGAGTATCTGACTTTTGATAAGAAAGCGTTGGCGGTGGTTGAAGCGGAAGTGCAGGTCGTGTATGATCTCAGTTCGCTCGAGTATGAATTAGATGCTGCTCAAAAGCGCTTGCGTATTCAGTATGTTCCTAAAGCGGAATTGAAAATTTTCCCAGAAGTGACCTATTACGATGTGGAGCAAAGTGTTTTCAATCCCTTTACTGGAGCGGATTATAACAAGATTCAGCAGCAGGCCAAGAAAAGCATTGAAGCCAAATTACAGGGTTCTGATTTGCAAAAGAATGCCCAAAATCGATTGCTGAGCGAATTGTCAAAATTCTATG
>CAWUKP010000451.1:0-1509 GCA_963922975.1 uncultured Spongiivirga sp.
GTTTTGCACTATAGACGATAGATTGTCTTTGATCTTTGCGGCAGGATTCGGGAAATTAAATCCTTGCATGATATGCGCTTCTCCGTAGAGAGCGATCCGGTTGACCCCACCATTGTTGTTGAAGGCTATTTCAAATCCAGCACCTCCATTCAAGGCCCTCGAGCTTCCTGTGAGCGCGAAGAGCACCATAGCTTTCACTCCTAGACCTGTATTGTCGTCGGGCACATACTCTGATCCTGAAGCCGTGAAATTGGAGCCAAAGCCAGCCTTTTTCATACGATAGTACGCACCACCACCAAAACCTTTGATGCTAAAGGCACCACCTGCGGGAATGTTGAGATTGTCAACCAAGGCATCTACATACCAATATCTGAAATCGGTTCGGCCGAAGATGGCGTTAGATTCGACTTGAAGTCCGTTAGCTCCCAATTTGAATTCTGCGGTCAGATTTCCTTTGAAACCATCGCCGTAGACAGGATCATCGTCCATTAACTCAATGGACCCTGCAACTTTGAAGCCTCCTAAGTCGGCTTCGAGCATGATTTCAGAGAAGGTAATTTTATCGTACTTCCATTTTTGTAAGCCTTCATCTTCGGCATACGTTCCTTTGATGCCCAAACGAGTTTGTCCAGCGAAACCAGCATTACCCCCCATCAAATTGATGGCTAAATCAAATTCGAGCGTTGCGGATGTAGGCGTGGTCTTTAATTCGATATCACCAATGGTGACGGGGAAGTTGGCCACTTTGACAGTTCCGGCGTAGCCGAGATAACCAACACTTAAGAGAGGTGATTCAGTTTGTAATTGAAGTGATTGAAAAGTGATTCCTTCAAATTGAACCGTTTTGTCCTCATTGTTGGCGTGCTGCCCTTCATGACTGGAATCTACTGCATCGCCCACTTCACTGTTATCCGCATAGATGCCCATACTGCCGTGAAGTACTGCTTTTGGTCGGAATTTGTTATCGGAAACCTTTAACTCGACATACGATTCTGGATTGATCACTGCCGTGGCCTTCCACACATCGAACATGATGGTTGAAGTAGTGGCCGCCGTGAGAATATACTCGTTGTCCACTGGATTGATAACCGCCGTGTATTGCAATGCGAAATTGGTATCTAGTACACTACCAGGATTGTTTTGTTCCTCTTGGTTCTCCTGATTTTGGTTATTCTGTTGATTTTGTTGATCGATATACCGCTGTGCCATCTCGTTGGTGACCTTCTTCGAAATGGGCAATACAATGGCGCCTTCAAAACCTGCCGAAGTGAGATTATTGGCCACAATGGTCGCTTCGATCTTATCTACTGAAAACTGCCATTTAGAAGCGTCACCTTGATCTAGCGGCAGGATATTATTCACAGAGAATTCACCCGAAACACCGACACCATCAATCAGCAGATTAGCTGCTTCCAAAGTGATGCGCTCATTGGAGTTTCTTCGCTTGAAAGCCTCTGGAAGGGCAATGGTCAGTGAGCGTACGTAGACGCCGCGCCAGAGTTCCTCATT
>CAWUKP010000452.1:0-1503 GCA_963922975.1 uncultured Spongiivirga sp.
ACCTACTTCTTGCAGCCTATCGTGCAAAGTACCAGCGGTATCTTTAATTCCGATGGAAACTTCTTCCTGTAAAATCATTTCACCCGTGTCGATTTTCTCATCAATAAAAAAAGTGGTGACCCCAGTCTTGGTATCGCCATTGATGATAGCCCAGTTGATAGGAGCGGCTCCGCGATAATCAGGTAGGAGCGAGGCGTGCAAATTGAACGTTCCTTTTTTCGGGAGTTGCCAAACCTGCTTGGGAAGCATTCTGAAAGCCACTACGATTTGAAGATCTGGCTCCAGTGCTGCTAATTCTTCTAAGAAGGCCTCGTCTTTGAGATTGCTAGGTTGCATTAGATGTAACCCTTTTTCTAGCGCATATGTTTTTACGGCGGAAGCGCGCAGCTTCTTACCGCGACCTGCTGGCTTGTCGGGCGCAGTGACGACGCCTACTATATTCGCACCCGCCTCCAACAAGACTTCCAGAACGCCTACAGCGAATTCAGGAGTACCCATGAAAACAATTCTCAAATCCTTCATTTGATTTCGTATTGATTGTATTGATTTATATGTATGGAGCCCATTTCAAGTAGCGTGCCAAGATGCTCCAATAATTGCCCATTAGGAATCCCTAGAGTAGATTGCAACTCTCTGGAAGAGGCTGGTTTTTCCTGAAGATGTTGCAAAATAAGTCGCTGTGTTGCTTCCGAGCTTTGTGTAGTGTCTGGAACACAAACACTGCATCGCCCACAGTTTTGTTCCTGTACTCCGTCAAAATACTCAATTAAAAGACGATGCTTGCAAAGCGCCGTTGCTTCCACATAGTGGAGCATTGCTTTTTGTTGAACAATCTTTGATTCGCGGTACTGATGTACGTGTTTGGCTATGGAATTTATGGTGCTGTCGTCTTCCCGAGGAACCAAAAAGGTGATCTGCGTATCGCCAGTGCTCATCACAACCTCGAAGATTTGATCGCGATGCAATTGCTGCAACAGCTTTTCCATTTGATCCATAGGAATATGGCACTTTGCGGAAAGTAATTGTGTATTTACTACTCTCAATTGATCAAAAATACCACCATAGGTTCGAAGAATAGTCTTAATCAAACGCTCCATTTCGGCATTATTCGCCTGATACCTACTTAAGCCATAGTGATCCGTAATACATCGCATTTTAGTTTCTTTCTTAAAGTTGGGCGATAAAGAAAGTACGCTATGGTTATCCAGTAATTTCAATGCGTTGTAAGCTAAGGAGCTTTGATAGCCATACGCTTGACAGAAGTCATAAAAGTTGATGAAATAGCTTTCTTGTTGCCCTTCGCCATATGGAATTTGTAGAAAGCTATTCAAGTTGCGATAAAGCTTTTTTAAGAAGGCGACGGTTGGCAGTCGTCCCTCGAATTCTTTTTTCACCTTGGTGATTTCCCCTTGAGGAATGATTATAAGGGCCTGCGCGGGTTGGCCGTCACGGCCTGCTCTGCCAGCTTCTTGGTAGTAGCTCTCCAAACTATCTGGAAGCTGA